>CAKZJM010000097.1 GCA_936943315.1 uncultured Methylophilus sp.
CTACAAACACCCACACTTATCAGTCATCCTAATTTTTAAAGAACATCAGCTTTTCGCTGTTTTCGTTACCGTTGTTGCGTAACGAGGTGCGCATTATATAGGGCTGAGTTTTGCGGTCAACCCCTATTTTTCGTTTTTACACTTTTGTTACAAATTGACAATTATTTCTTGAAAACTGCTTTGAGTCGCAACCAAGTTTGTGTCAAGACGTTGCCATCCAGATGATAATGCTTATGTAAAGGCTGCTTCACTTCCCAACTCACTTTGAGGCCGGCAGGGAATACAACAAAGTCACCTTTGCCAAAACTGACTGGCGATCCGCCCACTGGCGTCACCACGCATTGACCTTCTAATATATATGCCTGCTCTTGCTCATGAAATATCCAATCAAAGGTCGAGACCTCTTTTTTCCAGGTAGGCCACTTGGACACACCTAACGCCTTTAATTGTGTTTCGGCAGGATTGTGCTGAACTTGAATTTGCATGCTGGGCTCCTTAAATCAAAGCGCGCATTTTACATGCTTTAGTCGTCAGGCTTTTACAGAGTAAAATACTTTTTTAACATGACTCAGGGTGCATGATGCGTATTAGCCAAGCCAAGGCGATAGAACTGCTGCAAGACGGTGAAGTGGTCGCCATCCCTACCGAAACGGTGTATGGACTGGCCGCCAATGCTCGTAATGAAGCGGCGATCGCCAAAATTTACGCGACCAAGCAGCGCCCTGCCAACAATCCGTTGATTGTGCATATTGCCGACGCAGCGCAGGTGACCGAGTGGGCCAGTGCGTTTCCGCCACTGGCCCAAAGGTTGGCACAAGCTTTCTGGCCAGGCCCGTTTACTTTGGTATTCCCCGCGCGCGAGGAGGTTTCTGCTGCGGTAAGGGCTGGCGAGCCGACAGTGGCATTACGGGTGCCGGCACATCCTGTTGCACTTGCCTTACTGAAAAATAGCGGCCTCGGGCTGGCTGCCCCTTCTGCCAATAAATATACCCAATTGAGCCCGACCACGGCAGCGCATGTAGAGGCAGGCTTAGGCGCAGAAATTCCGGTGCTTGATGGCGGCGCTTGCCAGGTCGGCATAGAGTCGACGATTGTCAGCGTGCACGGCGATGAATGGCAATTACTACGGCTTGGAATGATAGACGCCTCAAACATTGCTGCCATTGCCGGGAAACCGGCAATGCAGCAGGCAGTAGCGCATACGCCCAAAGCCCCTGGGCAGCATCTGCTGCATTATTCCCCCCGCACCCCTTGCCTCTTGTTTGCATCTCGTCAGGCGATGTTGCAGGATGCCCGAAACAAGGCAGAGGCGGCAGCCTTACTTTTTGGTGCAGGCCCTTCGGTGACGGGTAAAGACCTTACATTACCTGACAACGCAGCGCTGGCCGCAGAACAACTCTATTCAGCACTGCACACTCTGGATGCCGCACAGGCAAATATTATCTTGATCGAATCCCCGCCCCTTGGGGCAGGCTGGGATGCGCTCAGAGACCGCTTGCAACGTGCCGCCTACGCTCCCGACCCCCAAAAGGATTGAGTCTGCCATGCATGACTGGCACAATAGAATGTATGTCTTTATATGAGCGCTTGATTAGAACAAGATTATTCACAATGAAAACCACCTCACAATTTTTTATGTTGGCCGCTCTTTCGGCTTTATTATTCGGCTGCAAAAGCTTTGAAATGCCAAGCATGTTTGATAAGGGCACCAAGGAAATGCCCCGCTACGGCAAAGAGGCCATTC
The DNA here is from genome assembly GCA_936943315.1 of uncultured Methylophilus sp. Lineage (GTDB taxonomy): Bacteria > Pseudomonadota > Gammaproteobacteria > Burkholderiales > Methylophilaceae > Methylophilus. Next base: position 1,745 of record CAKZJM010000097.1, read on the forward strand.
ATTATCAATGCGAAAATTATCAATCGTTCGGACTCCTGCTGTCAGAAAACGGTGAGGAGGCTTGGGTGATGTTACCTGACCATGAGGTAGGACTCGCCAGGGATGCGAATGATAAACAGCTTTACCATTACGGGACGATGGATTTGCGTTTAAATGGGGAGCAAACCACATTGGATGACAGTGACCATTTACATTTGAAAAACTGCAAAGCCGCGCAAACCAAATAACTTGCCATATATTAAGAACAAAAAACCCCGCAGCTGCGGGGTTTTTTTGCATCGGCTGGACGTGAATTAGATTTTCACAATGCCGCCAACCAGACCCAATACGGTGCTCACGAGAGAGCCTACTACTGGCAAACCGCCCAATACACCAGTCACAGTGTTGAGCACGCCTTTCACAGTACCCAGCAAACCGCCAACCAGTGGCAAGCCGCCTAACAGGCTGGACAGGTCCAATGCGGCGCCGCCAGAAACAGCTTCAATTTGAGTTTTGTTTAATTCTTGAATTGCCATGACATTCTCCAAATGACTAATTTTAAAAAACTCGCCCTCTGTGTGGCGAGAGTTGCATTACCTACAGCGAGATAATGTTGGTGACCTGTAAAAAGCTAAACACAGGCACCAACTAGAATGTAAATAAAATTAATTAATTTGTAAATATTTATTTACATTAAATTTAAAATATATTTGTTAAGGGTCCGTAATTGCCCATAAACCGACCCTACCCATGCTGGCAGCGAGCTTAAGCCGAGCCGTTCGCCAGGCTGAGAGTGACTTGATATTTTGCTGCTTGGCATTAGACCAGGCGTTCTGCGCGTTTAAGAGCTCGATGATATTGCCCACGCCTGCGTTGTATCTGCCCTGCGCCACGGCAAACGCCTCCCTGGAATTAGCGACCAACTCTTCTGCGGCGCGCAAGTTTTCACGCTCGGAAATTAAGGCATGATAGCTTTTCCATACATCCAGCGTGACCTGTTGCGTGATGCGCTTCAATTCGGCGGCACGCACCTCAGACTCAGCCTGCGCAGACTGCGTTTGATGCTTACGAGCAAACCCTTCGAACAAGGGCACATTCACTTGCAAGCCGACGGAGGAATTGTCGGTATAGACATTGGAAGCGGGGACGCCTGCCAGTTGTGATTGGCCTAGTTGGTCAGTACGGTTAATTTCAGCATTGAAGGTTAAGGTTGGCAGGCCTTCTGCACTGACAGCCTGAATATTTTCTTTTGCTGCACGCAACTTGGCCTTTGCCGCAATGATAGAAGGATGAAACTCGGTCGCCTCCTGAATCATTTGGTCGGCAGTGGTGACGAAATCGGTCTTTTCCAGCTGATTGCTGCGGTTTTTCACACTGAAGCGGGTATTCGCCACCACACCCATGGCTGAGGCCAACGTGCCGTGCGCATTGTTGAGATCGCCCTCTGCTTTAGTGCGCTCCAGCCTTGCTTGTGCGTATGCTGTTTGGGCTTGCAACTGGTCGGTGAGCAAGCCTACGCCAGCTTTAAACTTGGCGGTCGCGGCGGACAGGCTTTCCTTGGCCACCTTTTCTGACTCTTCAAAGGCCCCCAGCATGGCCTGGGTGGACAAATGATCAAAATAAGCTTGTGCTGCACTGATAAACACTTCTTGCAAAGCGGCATCGTGCAGGGCATTTGCAGCATCCAGCAATGCTTCGGCCTGGTTCATCTTGGCTGAACGTTGCCCGAAATCGGCAACCAGCCAGGTTAAGCGCAAACTGTGGGCGCGGCTGAGGATGCGGTTGTCCTGGTCTAAAAACGCAAACTGGGAGTTGGTGACTTCATTATGTATTTTAGTGATGCCGGAGACCAGGTTCACCTTGGGCAAATAATTGGCGCGCTGCACGCCGACCTGGGCAGCTTGCGCACGCGCGGTGGCCCACACTTCAGAGGTTTTAGGATTATTGCACAACGCTTGCTCAACCACGTCCAGCAAGGCCAGTGGCGATTCCGGCAAACTGTCAGCGCATACGGCACTGGCTGCGTCGGGCTGCGTCACCAGCATATTTTTCTCCGGGCCACCTTGCAGACGCTGCTGAAACTCCAGGAAATCAGTCAGTTTAAGCGCCCAGGCGGGATGACTCAAACAACAACAGATGGCGATGAAGCACAGCTTGAATCCACACTTGCTTTTCATTAGGCAGCGCTCGCGGCAGCGGCTTTCACTTTACCGGCTTCTAGCGTAATCACGCGATCAGCCGAAGCAATGGTTTCGGGGCGATGCGCAATGATGATGCGCGTCATGTTCAGCGCTTGTATCTCCTGGTTGACCATGGATTCACGCGTGACATCCAAGTGGCTGGTTGCTTCATCGAGGAACAGCAGCCGAGGCCGCTTGTAAAGTGCGCGGGCCAAAAGGATTCGCTGCTTTTGTCCGCCTGACAATGCTGCGCCCATATCGCCGATCAGGGTATTAAAACCCATGGGCATGGCCATGATTTCTTCATACACAGCCGCTTTACGCGCACACTCTTCTACCCAGTCATGATCTACCGGTTGGTCAAAAAATGAAATATTGTCGGCGATTGAGCCTGCAAACAAGGCATCGTCCTGCATGACGACCCCAATCATGCTGTGAAGCTGATCCAGCCCGAGCTTCGCCAACGGCTGCCCGCCGACCAGCACCTCGCCTTCATTGGCCGTGCGGATACCGAGCATGACATTTAATAGTGTGGATTTTCCACATCCCGACGGCCCGACAATCGCCACCGACTCGCCTTCATCAACATGCAAGTCAACACCATCCAATACCCACGGCTCACCATCTGCATAACGGTAACGCAAGCCCTTGATGTCTATGGTTGCCGGTAACCGGACAACCTCCTGTTTATTCAGGCCTGCGGCCGCACTGGCCTCTTGCTCTGCCAGGGCAATATCAGCCAAGCGTTCGCCTTGCAAGTTCAGCATGCGGATCTCGACCAAACGGTCAATCAGGCCACTCACGCGTGAAACAAACTGGTCTTTATAGGCGATAAAAGCCAGCAATGCACCCACCGTAAAGTCGCCAGCAATCACCAGCCTGGCGCCCAGCCAGATGATCAGCACGCGCTCGGCACCAAATAACAGGCCATTGATCAGACGGTACAGCACATGCAGCTTTTGTGTCCGTAAATCGGCATTCACTTGCTCAACAAACAAGCCTAGCCAGCTAGTCCGGCGCTCATCCAGGCGCTGAAACAACTTGAGCGCACGTACACCCCGCACTGTTTCAATAAAATGCGTCTGCTGTTTGGCCGCATGCACAATTTGCTCTTCCGTGGCATTGCGCAAGGGCCTAAACCACATCCAGCGGCCCAAGGCATATAGCGCCATGGCAGCGATGGCAATCCAGGCCATGGGCGGGCTGTATAAAAACATCATGACCAGCGTGACGATGGTCAGGACGCCGTCCAGCATGGCTTCGACAAAGGTACTGGTTAACGTTTGCTGGATCTGGTCTATGGCCCCAAACCTGGAGACGACATCGCCCAGGTGGCGCTTCTCAAAAAAATCTACAGGCAGGCGAATCAGGTGAGCAAAGATATTGGCACGCCATTGCACATTGAGGGTGGTAGCCATGTGCATGATCACCCATGCCCGCACGGTGGTCACCGCCTGTTGCATCAACATCAACAGGCCAAAGCCAATCGCCAGCGTTGTCAGCAAATCATAATCGGCGGCCACAATGGCATGGTCCACCACCCATTGCATATATAAAGGAGAGACCAGCGCAAATACTTCCAGCGACAAGGCCAGCAAGAGGATTTGCCCCATGGAGCGGTAAAGACCAGTGACATGGCCCATCATGTCGCGCAGCTTGATGCTTTGCTTGAAAGTCACGCGCTTGAAGCCGGGGTTAGGCCATAACTCCAGGGCGACCCCGGTAAACGCTGCGGAGACCTCATCAAACGACAGCTTGCGCAGCCCCATGGCGGGATCGTGGATCACCACATGCCGGCTGCCCACCTCTTTCAGCACGACGAAATGGTTGAAGTTCCAGTGCAAGATACAGGGTCGGCGCAAAT
>CAKZJM010000098.1 GCA_936943315.1 uncultured Methylophilus sp.
AGGTTGGCGCGACAACTGAAATCGAAATGAAAGAGAAAAAAGCCCGCGTGGAAGATGCATTGCACGCAACACGTGCTGCGGTTGAAGAAGGTATCGTGGCTGGTGGTGGCGTGGCGCTGATCCGTGCCCGTGACGCGATCGCTAAAGTGAAAGGTGACAACCTGGATCAAGAAGCTGGCGTGAAAATCGTCTTGCGCGCAGTTGAAGAGCCATTGCGCCAGATCACCCAAAACGCTGGTGTTGAGCCATCCGTAGTGGTAAACAACGTAGCTGCTGGTAAAGGCAACTACGGTTACAACGCTGCGAACGAAACTTATGGCGATATGGTTGAAATGGGTGTGTTAGACCCAACCAAAGTAACCCGTTCTGCACTGCAAAACGCGGCTTCTGTGGCTGGCTTGATGCTGACCACTGACTGCATGGTGGCTGAACTGCCTAAAGAAGATGCACCAGCGATGCCGGATATGGGTGGTATGGGCGGCATGGGCGGTATGATGTAATTTTGCATTTAAGCAGTTCAGTGATACTGCGTTGCGCAAGTCTTGCCATACTTAGTTGTATTGTCTTCGACTTGCGCGCCTTGTCTCACTTTCCTGCTTAACGCAAAATGCCCTAAGTAGCATTCAAGACAAAACCCGCTATGGCGGGTTTTGTTTTATCCAAGACTCTCCGTCATAATGACGAATTCTAACTTGCGTCCAACCGGGCGTTATTTAAATCACGAAAGAACATCACACCATGACAGATCAATTAACAACGCTCACCCAACGCTTAAGCTATATCGTGGGTGAAAACCTGGCACATCAACTCAAAAATGATGGCCTAGAGCTGGATGCAGACGTGGTCGCGCTGGCGGTGAAGGATGTGATGTCCGGCCACGCATCGCGTTTGTCTGATGACGAAAAAAGAAGCGTGGTTGAGCAGGTGCAGAAAGAAAGCCAGGCCAGACAGATGGCGGCACATGCTAAAAACAAGGCCGCGGGTGAAGCTTATCTGGCTGAAAACGCCAAAAAAGAAGGTGTCACTACGACAGCGAGTGGCTTGCAGTATAAGCAACTGGAGGCAGGCAATGGTGCCAAACCAACCACTTCTGACCGCGTGAAAGTGCACTACCACGGCACGCTGACTGACGGCACGGTGTTTGATAGTTCTTATCAGCGTGGTGAGCCAATTGTGTTCCCGGTAACAGGCGTGATTGCAGGCTGGGTAGAAGGCTTGCAGTTGATGAACGTGGGTAGCAAGTTTGAGCTGACCATTCCTTCACATCTGGCTTATGGTCCGAATGGCAGTGGCCCGGTCATTGGCCCGGATGCGACCCTGGTATTCCAGGTGGAGTTACTGGCTATTGAATAACTAAACGATAGTCACAAATCAAAGGCGCCCTGCGGCGCCTTTTTTGTTGCCGTTTGCCCATAATCACTGCTTGCCTCACACCGCAGCCTGTTGTTAAACTTTGTCATCAACCTCAACCTGTCGGGAACCCTGAGATGAAGGATCCACAATTAAATTTAGAGGCTGACATCGTGACGGTACGGCCTGATCACAGCATAGACACGATTCAGCATTTGCCGAATTATGTGGGGATTTCGCAGATGACGGCGGGCGCCAGCGGGATTTCAATGAATATTGTGGTGATTCCACCTGCAGCCAAAGCACAACCGCATTATCACCAGGGATTTGAAACGGCGATTTATCTGCTCAAAGGTGAGGTGCAAACGTTTTATGGTGAAGCGTTGAGCAAGTCATGCATCAACAAGGCTGGAGATTTTATATTTATCCCGGCCGGGGTGCCGCATCAGCCGGTGAACTTGAGCAGTGAGACTGAAGCCATCGCACTGGTTGCCCGTAACGACGCCAATGAGCAGGAAAGTGTGCGGATCTATGCCCCGCACGCTACAGTCCTGACTGAAACAACAGAGGCTTAAACAGATTCCTGGCGCTGATCGCGGCCAAGCAAAGCGGTCACGGCCGCCTGGGCGGTTTTCTGGTTGGTGAGAAGTTGGTTCACCTCAAACGTAATCGGCATTTCAACACCTATGGTCTCGGCACGCCGCATGACTTCACGTGCGGTATTCACGCCCTCGGCCACGTGGCCCAAACCTGCCAGAATGCTTTCCAGAGACTTGCCTGAGGCGAGTTGCAAACCGACTTCACGGTTACGCGAATATTGGCCGGTACAGGTCAGAATGAGGTCGCCTGCCCCAGCCAGCCCCATAAACGTTTCTGCCTTGGCGCCCAACGCCATGCCAAAGCGGGTGATTTCGGCCAGGCCACGTGTAATCATGGCAGCACGCGCATTGTTGCCAAAACCCATGCCATCTGAAATACCGGCAGCAATCGCCATCACGTTTTTCACCGCGCCACCCACTGAAGCGCCCACCACATCTACACTGGCGTAGACGCGCAAACAGCCACCATGAATCAATTGTGCAGATTGCTGGGCCAGCTCGCGGTGATTGGCAGCGAGTGTAATCGCTGTCGGCAAGCCACGCACCAGCTCGGCCGCAAAACTGGGACCGCTTAACACCCCCCACGGATATTCGCTACCCAATTCATCTTGTGCGACTTCAAAAGGCAGTTTGGCCGTATGAGGTTCCAGACCTTTATTGGCCCAGATGAATGGCTGTGTAATGCCCAAAGCTTTGAGTTGCTGCAAGATAGGCCGAAAACCCGCAGTGGGCACCACCGATAGAATCAGATCTGCGCCATTAATCGCAGCAGCCAGGTCATCTTCTACCGTCAGTTTTTCGGGGAAAGCAAAGTCGCCCAGATACAGTGGATTAGCACGCGCTTTACGCATGCCGGAGACATGCCCGCTATTACGCGCCCACAGCACCACCTCGTGCTGCAGGGCGATATGCATGGCGAGCGCGGTGCCCCAGGCACCGGCTCCAAGAACTGCGACCTTACTCATGTAATTTTATCCAGACACATCACCAGCGTTGCCAGCGATGTATTTCGTTGAATAAATTAGTTAGGCGCGCCAGCGGCTTGCGCTGCTTGTTGCTGCTGTTGCAGGTAGAGCGCTTCGAAGTTGATCGGGTTCAACAGCACTGGCATAAAGCCGGCGCGGGTCACCATGTCAGAAATCGCTTCACGTGCGTATGGGAAGAGAATGTTAGGGCAAGCCACGGCCAGGATAGGCTCCATGTTTTCTTGCGGCACATTGCGGATAGCGAAAATGCCAGACTGGTTCACTTCTACCAGGAAGGCTGTTTTGTCTTCGATTTTGGCAGTGACGGTCACTTTGATGGACACATTGAAAATACCGTCTTCGATTTGCTGTGCGCTGTTGCCCAGCTCAACATTGATTTGCGGAGTCGTACGCTCAGTGAAAATAGCAGGCGCGTTTGGCACTTCGATGGAAGCGTCATGTACATACAGCTTTTCAATGCTGAAAATCGGCGCTGCGTTTTGTTCTGTTTGGTTCTGGTCCTGAGCCATGAATTATCCTTAATGATCTATACACAAAGCCGCTATTCTAACCGGACAAGTGCGCCCTGACTATGTGTTTTTTGTGACAAAACAGCGCAAGCCTACGCGGCCAGCAAAGGGTCCAGCCCGCCTTGCACATCCAGCGCATGCAAGTCGTCAAACCCACCTACATGCTGATCACCGATAAAAATCTGCGGCACCGTACGGCGGCCTGTTTTCTCCATCATTTCGGCCCGTAATTCAGGTTGCAAATCAACCCGGATTTTCTCAATCTCAGTCACGCCTTTATTCTTTAACAACCGCTCGGCATTGATGCAATACGGGCACACTGCGGAGGTATACATCACTACTTTAGCCATACTCGTCCTTTAAAAATAATTATTTACCCTGTCACTTACCTGTTGGCATCTTGGCTTCGAGCCAGGCTTGCATGCCGCCTTTGAGCACATGCAAAGCTGTAAACTGTTGTGCTTTAAGCAACTTGGCGGCCTTGGTGGCACGGCCACCGCGCTCACAAACCACCATTACCGGTTTTTCGCGGTATTTTTCCAGCTCTTTGAGGCGCGCATCGAGTTGCGACAGGGGAATATTGCGCGCGCCTTGCAAGTGGCCTTGCGCAAATTCGTCTGGCTCACGCACATCCAGCACCAGCGCAGATTTTCTGCTCATCAGCATCACCGCTTCAGTGACCGAAAGCACAGTCACGCCAGCCGCAGAGCGGCTCAACAGCGGCAATATCAAGGCAATGCCAGAGCCGATGGCCAGGCCGATTAACAATACGTTCTGCTTAAAAAATTCCACGTGCACACTCACTCTTTCAGGTTATCTCGGGCCAGGTCGCGGCGCCCTTTGGTTAGGCAGGATTGGGTAGGCGCGACCTGCGGTTGCGATTATAATAGACGAATTCATCAATTCGACCTTGCGTCACCACTTTAAAGATTGTTAGCCATGTCTATCAAACCTGTCATTTTGCTGATTCTCGATGGCTTTGGTCACAGCGAGACCACTGAATTCAATGCGGTATTACAAGCCAACACGCCCAACCTGGATCAACTCAAAGCCACCTACCCGCACAGCCTGATCAACGCCTCCGAACATTATGTCGGCTTGCCAGACGGCCAGATGGGAAACTCTGAAGTCGGTCACTTGAATATTGGGGCCGGACGTATTGTCTTTCAAGACTTTGAGCGTATTAATAACAGCATCCACAGTGGCGATTTTTTCAAATTGCCTGCCTTGGTCAACGCCATGCAAACCCTCAAGGCGAATGATAAGGCCTTGCACATTCTCGGCCTGCTCTCTGATGGGGGCGTGCACAGCTATCAGCCGCATATCCATGCCTTGCTGGAGATGGCCAAGCAACAAGGATTAAGCAAGGTCTACGTACACGCGTTTCTTGACGGCCGTGACACGCCTCCCAAAAGTGCCCAGCCTTACCTGCAAGCGTTGGAAGACCAGATCAAGGCGCTTGGCGTGGGCAAAGTGGCCTCTGTTGGCGGCCGTTTCTTCGGCATGGACAGGGACAAACGCTGGGAGCGTGTATCGGTAGCTTACGAGTTACTGGTCAACGGCACGGCAGACTTTATTGCGCCAGATAGCCTGACTGCGTTGCAGCAGGCTTATGCCCGTGACGAAAGCGATGAGTTCGTCAAATGTACGGCGATTAGAGCGGCTGATGAAGCGCCTGTACGTATGGAAGATGGCGATTGCCTGGTCTTCATGAACTTTAGAAGCGACCGCGCACGCCAGCTCACCGATGCCCTGTTAAACCAGCAATTCACCGATTTTGAGCGTAGCCGTATTCCGCACTTCAGCCACTATTTCACGCTCACGCAATACGACAAAAACCAGACGCTGGCAGAGCCCATTTTCGCGCCTTACTCGGTGCCCAATACCTTTGGTGAATATGTCTCCAAACTGGGCCTCAAGCAGTTGCGCATTGCCGAGACAGAAAAATATCCGCATGTGACCTTCTTTTTTAACGGTGGCGAAGAAACCGTGTTTGCAGGCGAAGATCGTATCCTGGTGCCTTCACCCAAAGTGGCGACCTATGACCTGCAACCCGAAATGAGCGCCCCGGAAGTGACTGACAAACTGGTCGCGGCCATTGAGTCCAGACAATACCAGGCCGTCATTTGCAACTATGCCAATGGCGACATGGTGGGCCATACCGGCAACTTACAAGCGGCCATTCAAGCGGTAGAAACGCTGGATTCCTGCGTGGGCCGCGTGGTTGCCGCTGCGCAAAAAGTGGGGGCCGAGGTGATTATTACTGCTGACCATGGCAATGCCGAAAGCATGTTTGACCATGCCAGCGACCAGGCCCACACGCAGCACAC
>CAKZJM010000099.1 GCA_936943315.1 uncultured Methylophilus sp.
TGATGTCATCAATATGCTTTTTCACATCGGCTTTAAACAGCTTGGCAGCTTGTGCCTGCACCAGATCACCCTGGCTGCTATCAGTCATGCGATGGTAGTTCTCGAGCGGGAACTTGCTATCGACAGCGACGGTACCAGTGGGCTCAGGCAGGAACAGTGCGCAATCCACGCGGGCACCATTGCTAAAGGTATGCTGCATGGCAAAACTGCTGTTGCGGATCAACCCTTCGAGCTGCACTTCGCCAAATGCACCACGGCTACGTTTATCGCCTAGCAGCTCTTGCAGGCTCACTACGTTTACGCTGAGGCCATCAATCTTTTTCTGCGCTTCATCAATGGTCGCCAGGCGTGCCATGACACTGACAAACGTTTCATTGGTTTTCTTGAATCCAGCTTCCAGGCGCTCGGAGACTTTGCCACTCATTTCTTCGAGACGGGCATCGACGATCTTGGTCAGCGACTCAATACTTTGAGTCAGGCTTTGCGTGGTAGTTTGCAAGGCGGTTTTCAGCAGGTTTTGCTGCAACATGCCCTGCTCAGACAAGCCGTTGCGCAGACTTAAACTTAATTGTTCACTGCTTTGAGACAAGTGATCGCGTTGTGCGACCTGCAAGGCCTGCATGGCTTCGCGCGTAGCGGTGAGCTCAAGTGACAGCTGTGCACGCAATCTATCCTGCTGGTCAGCATTAAGTGACTGCAAGCGGTCAGCCAACACATTGAGCGATTGATGCATTTCGCCCATCATCATGCGGTGTTTTTCTTCAAGTTGTTGGGTCAGCAGTTGTGCCAGGGCTTGCTGCGAAGCCTGTTGCTGCTTGCGTGATTGCCAGATCAGCATGGCAATGACCAGCACTGACAAAAGAAGTTGAATGATTTGAAGCGTCATGACGGCATTATAGCCGATGACAGGGAGCGCCACATCGGCGCAGCGCAAATTCAGCTGCGTCGATGTGGCGGCGGATAAGGTGTCAATTTCGTTGCGATCCCGCCGGGGGCAAGCTCATGATTATGCGCCTGCAAGCCAGGCGAAACTTAGTGACTATACGCCTGCAAACCAGGCGTAACTTAATGACCGTGCGCCTGCAAGCCAGGCGCACCGTGCGCTTTCGCTAACCACTGCATCTCTGAAGGATTGTGTTCCATATCTCCCAGGTCGGCATAGTCAACGTGTTGGTAGTTGGTCAGCGCGGTCAATGAGGTGCTGGGCGCAATCTCTACCGGCTGGTCTGCCTTGAGGGCGGGCTGCAGGGATTGTAACTGGATGCTGACCGTATGCTGCGGGTATGTGTAGCTCACTTTGTACGGCAACTTTAAGGCCGGGATCCACCACACTTCACTCTGAATGCCGTTGCCCAGCGTACCCGTATACTTCTCGACCGGATAACCGTATTGCGTTTCTGTGTCTGCCATTTTTTTCAGGCTGCCCAATTCGCTGTCAGTCACCAGTTGTGATTTCAGTTGCCAGAACTGCTCATCGGTTTTGATGGATAATAGCTTCAAGTCCACATCCGCATAATCAATCGCACGGCGTTCATCATGCATCAGGTAAATATAACTAAACTGGCCGGCTGGTTTTTTTTGCCACAGGCTGCTGTGATGGGCTGGTTCGCCATTCTGGTAAAGATTGCGGATCTCTACCTGGTTGCCCTCACGCATCAGCCACCATTGCAGATGCTTGGCTTCTTCCGGCTTGCATGGCTGCACACACTGCACTGTTTCGTAGCGGGCATTCACCACATCATCGGCCAGTGCACCCGCGCTCATCAACATCATCGCTAGGCATGCAGCAGTTTTTTTAAAAATCATATGCTTCCATTCCGTTTTAAAGGGATCAGGGCAGCTTAAAGCTGCCCTGCTATCACTTAGTATTTAACCGCGTTTATCTTAGAAGCCAAACGCATCTTTCATGACTTGGTAGATATAGCTCTGCTCTTGTACACCGTGAACCAGGTAAGACTTAGGGCCAATCGCGTAAATCGCGACTTCTTCACCAGCATGGGTTTCTGAGCTCAGTGGGACCAGTGCTTCCTGGTGGAAATCAGGATCTTCGGTATCTACACCAGACATATCCACCACACGGCCAGCGGCGATAGACTCATTGTAAACCGCATCGCCTGGGGAGTTGGTGTGGTAGCCTGGGCCGTTAGCAAAGCTCACAGTAGTGTAAGGTTTGCCGTCAGCCGCCAGGGTTGGTGTGGTTTTGCCTGGCTCAACGACTTTACCCAGAATCGGGTTGCCACGTTTTGGATAACCGCCAATGGTCAGGGTATGGCTGTGGTCAGCTGTCACGATAATCAGCGTATCGTTCAGGTTAACTTTAGACACGGCTTCACGCACTGCGTCTGACAATGCCACGGCATCTTTAAAGGTACGGTAAGCGTTACCTGCGTGTGACGCGTGGTCGATACGGCCACCTTCTACCATCAGGAAGAAACCGTTCTGGTTTTTCTTGAGGATATCAATCGCTTTGCCTGTCATGTCAGCCAAAGAAGGTTCACCCGCAATGTCGTTAGGACGGTCTTGCTCGTATTCCATGTGGGATGGGTTAAACAAGCCCAATACCTTGGTGGCAGTGGCTGGATTGATGGCATCAAAGCCTGTTTTGTTTTCTACGTACACGCCACCAAATTTGGTTACATATTCTTGTGGCAGGTTACGGCCATCGGTACGGCGGCCCTTGGTGCCTTCAATATCAGTAATTGTATTTGGCAGGAAGTAGCTGCGGCCACCACCGAATACCACGTCAACACCGTCACCAATTTTGCCTGCGCCAAAGTTATCAATCAGTTGGGCCGCAATATCCTTCACACCACCGCTGACGGCAGCGGGAGTGAGGTTAGCGTTGGCTTCCCAGTCACGGTTAGAGATGTGTGCGTAGGTCGCAGCTGGCGTGGCATGCGTGATACGTGCGGTAGACACCACACCAGTCACTTTACCGGCCTGCTCTGCTTGCTCGAGCAAGGTGGTCACTTTGTTGGCATTGATCACGTTTTTGTTTGGTTCGTTACGCGCCACAGACTGATTCAGGGAGATGATACCGTCATTGGTTTTTACGCCAGAAATGATAGCCGTCATGGTGGGTGCAGAATCAGAAGTCTGCTGGTTGGTAGAATACGTTTTAGACAAGGCCACGTATGGGAACTCTTCAAACGACAGTTTGTTGCGTTCGCCATCCACGCCTTTGAGCTGGCCTTCAAAAATGCGTGCGCCTGTCACGGTTGAAATCCCCATGCCGTCACCGACAAACAGAATCACGTTTTTGGCTTTGCGTGCATTTGGCACCAGCTTTTTGCTGTCATTGAGGCTAGCTGCACCATCGTTCAGCCAGAACTGTGCATCTTCAGCCAACGCCACGTTAGAAAGTAATTGTGAGCCCAGCAGCATGGCGACCATGGCGGTGCGTTTCAAGTTAAATAATTGCATGATGATTCCTTAACAGATTTTGTATTGTAATTTATGAAAAGCGGCGGCGCATAACGAATGCGATCAAACCCAGGCCAGATAACATCAAGGCGTTGGTATCTGCCTCAGGCACTGAAGACACCGTTTGCAGGCTGACGTTATCAACACCCAATTGCAGTGAATTCTGGTTAGCCACGCTCGCAAAACGCAACACATAGCTACCGCCAGCTGCCAGGCTAGAAGTCAGGTCAAACTGGTAAGTCAGGTAGTTATTCACAGCTAAGCTGCCATTTGCCCCACCCAGATACAGTGATTGCAGGATGTCTGCACTATTGGTAGAGAATGGATCGCTACCGGCTTTGAGCAAGTCAACGCGCACATGCTGGTTAGGATGGTCTGTGGCATCCACGCTGTAATCCAGGCCTGCCGCATCAATGTTTGTGCTGGCGTTCTGGTTATTCACAAACATCTGGAATGACAAAGTCGCCTGGCTGACGGCGCTGGTGGTAAATGCCTGGTACAGCACGTTACCGGCAAAACCGTAGTTATCGAGCAAGCCATAATAGTTGCCTTGAGCCGCGCCGACTGTTGTATTACCAGTCACTTCTGTCACGGTGCCGGATTGCGACAATACGCTGCCCACGACTCCCTGCTCGGCCACTTGCCAGCCTGGAATATCGTAACTGTCTACGCCCTGTGTTTCAAAACCACCGTTTTGAATCAACTCGGCGGCCTGTGCTTGCGAAAACATCACTGTCCCCAGCAAGCCTGCCATCACCAACGGTTTTAGCTTCATCCTGAACATCCTCTCTGAATGCGATCATTAATTTCAAGTTTGTCTGCCACAGCGCAAATTCACTTGGCTGTGTCACCTCAAGCATTCTTGAAAAAATGTATGTCAGAAAGTTTTCATTCAGATGAAGCTTATATGACGGGCATGACTACGCCGCTTGCTGCAACCGGAAAGAAAGCCTGGCGTAAAAAAGAAAAGCCCCGCATACGCGGGGCCATAAAGAGACTTTAAACTTGAAAAACACGCCACAATCGCACAAAAGCATCCACGATGCTGATGACGTTCAATCAGCTAAATCCCACACCTAGTGAACTTAACTGGAACATCATGACTGCGTCCTTGTGATGTGGTTAGAATACTGCGACACCCTCGGGCTCACAATGGCCCGTTCGGGTCAGCACCTATGGTCAATAAGGCCTTACACCCAACCCCGCTCCCTGAACTCGCTCTTCACGTAGGCATAGTAAACCGGGGCGGCCACGATGCCGGGCAAGCCAAACGTCGCCTCCATAAACAGCATAGCTACCAGCAGCTCCCAGGCATAGGCATGAATCTGGCCGCCGACGATGCGTGCGTTGAGGAAATATTCAAACTTGTGTACCACAATCAGAAACACCAGGGATCCCAGCGCAATCATGAACGAATGACTGGTGCTCACAATCACAATCACGGTGTTGGAAATCAGGTTACCAATCACCGGCAACAAACCAACCAGGAAGGTAATGGCGATCATCGTTTTGGTGAACGGCAAATGCACGCCACACAAGGGCAAGACCACTAGCAGGTAAATCCCGGTCAGCGTCGCATTGACAGCGGAAATCTTGATCTGCGCAAAGACAATATTCTTGAACGCCAGCGCGAACAGGGTAATGCGATTCAACAGGCTCTGGGCAAACGGTTTATGGTTGGCTTTGGTCTGTACATCATGCAAAGCCACCATGGCGCCAATCACCATACCAATGAGAATATGGGCCAGGTGGTGGCCTGCCTCCTTGCCGAGCAATTGCCAGTCTGCCGAATGGGTACGCAGCCATTCAATGACGGTTTTCTGCAACGTGATGGCATCATCCGGCAGGCGGTCATTGAGCCAGGGCGGCAACACCTTGCGTGAGTCTTCTATGATTTTCGCTAACTGGTCGAACAGCACCGCCAGCCCGCCAGCATCACTGCGGATCAAGGTAACAATCCCCATCCCCAGCGCCACCAGCAATCCAATCACCAAGGTCGCGATCAATACTACCGCCAGCCATTTCGCATATTTGCCCGGCAGCTTGCGCGCAATCAGCGGAGAGATCACGTGTATCAACTCAAAGACCAGCAGGCCCACTAGCAGCGCGGGTAATAATTGCACTTGCAACACCAGCCACATCAGCACGGCCATCAACACATAGGTTGCAATCTCAAATCGTTGGGTTTGGGTCACCACTGGCTCCGTATCAGAATATTCAAAAAAGATTCTTTAAAATCTGGCTTTTAATTGCTTGGCACTATCCAGCGGCAACTTCAGCAAAAAATGCACAGCCTCATCAAACTGTTTGTCGAGAATTTCACCGTTTAAACGCTGA
>CAKZJM010000100.1 GCA_936943315.1 uncultured Methylophilus sp.
GGCGTTTGGCCCGGTAGCACAACGGTTTGAGATGACCTGGCAACTCAAATTGTCTGAGCAGAAAACACGGATGGCGATTATGGTGTCGCAATATGACCATTGCCTGGTTGATTTGCTGCACCGCCATCATAGCGGTGAGCTGGCGTGTGATATCCCGCTGATTATCAGCAACCACCGTGATACGGAAAAGCTGGCGCAGTTTTATGGCATTGATTTCCACTACCTGCCGATGACTAAAGAAACCAAAGCAGAGGTAGAAGCGCAGCAGTTTGCCTTGTTTGACCAATACAACATTGACCTGATTGTGCTGGCGCGTTACATGCAGATTCTGTCACCAGACTTTGTCGCACGCTACCCACAAAAAATCATCAATATTCACCACTCCTTTTTGCCAGCCTTTATAGGTGCGCGGCCTTATCACCGCGCGTTTGAGCGTGGCGTGAAACTGATTGGGGCGACCAGCCATTATGTGACTGAGGTATTGGACGAAGGCCCGATTATCGAGCAGGATCTGGCCCGTATTTCGCACCGCGACCAGGTCGAAGACCTGATACAAAAAGGGCGTGACCTGGAGCGGGTGGTATTATCAAAAGCCGTACGCTGGCACATTGAGCATAGAATTTTGCTCTATGCGAACAAGACCGTGATTTTTGATTAATCTGCGCTGATAAAAAAACCGAAGCATGGGCTTCGGTTTTTTATTGGGCGCGATGGCTGCGGTTATGGCAGTGTACGTTCCAGTTTAAACAGGTCCGCAATCTGCTCACGTTCGCGGATCACATGGGCCTGATCCCCGTCCACCAGCACTTCTGCCGCACGCGCACGCGTGTTGTAATTGCTGGCCATGCTCATGCCATAAGCCCCTGCCGAGTGAATCGCCAGGTAGTCGCCTTCAGCAATGGCCAAGCTACGGTCGTGGCCTAAAAAGTCACCACTTTCACACACCGGGCCGACAATTTCATAAACCTGTTCCTGCGTTGTTGAAGGTGCTATGGCGGTAATGTTGTGGAAGGCATCGTATAACGCCGGGCGCATCAGGTCGTTCATGGCCGCATCGACAATGGCAAAGTTCTTGGTTTCACCCGGCTTGAGGTATTCCACCTTGGTCAGCAAGACACCTGCGTTGCCAACTAATGCACGCCCCGGCTCAAACAGCACTTTGACATTTCTACCCGCCAGTTTTTTCAGGATAGCCGCCGTGTAAGCCGCAAAATCGGGCGGTGTTTCATCACTATAAGTAATACCAACGCCGCCACCTACATCAATGTGCTGGATATGAATGCCCTTGGCGGCCAGTGCATCAACCAGGCCAAGCACCTTATCCAGCGCATCCAGAAATGGCGACAATTCGGTAATTTGTGAGCCAATGTGGCAATCCACGCCATGCACTGCAATGTTTGGCAATTGGGCCGCTTTTTCATACAGGCTCAATGCATCTTCAAACGCCACGCCAAACTTGTTGTTTTTAAGGCCGGTTGAAATATAAGGGTGCGTTTTTGCATCCACATTTGGGTTCACGCGCAGTGATACTGGCGCTTGTTTGCCGAGGCTTGCAGCCACTTGTTGAATGCGGTCCAGCTCATTGGCGGATTCCACGTTAAAGCACAAAATGCCTGCCTCCAGCGCTGCCTGAATTTCAGCATGTGATTTACCCACGCCAGAAAACACCACCTTTTTCGGGTCGCCGCCAGCTGCCAGCACCCGCGCCAGTTCGCCGCCAGAAACAATATCAAACCCGGCACCGAGGCGTGCAAACACATTCAAAATGGCCAGGCTAGGGTTGGCTTTGACGGCGAAGCAAATCAGGTGGTCGTGGCCAGTGAGCCCTGCCTGAAAACGCTCAAAGGCTTGGGTTAGTGCTGCACGAGAATACACATAGGTAGGGGTTTGGTGCGTCAATGCAATGTCACGCAAAGCAACATTTTCGGCATGCAGCAAGCCAGCGTGTGTAGAAAAAGGTTGAACTAAAAAAGCGGTCACGATGAAGACTTATCTGGTTGTGGGGTTTGAGGGTATTGGCGCTCAGGAATATACAGATCCCCCTTGAGACCGCAGGCATTCAATTGAGCCAATAGCAGGGCAACAGCCAGTAATCTCATCCAGGAGGAAAGCATGATTCACAGTCCAATCAAAATAGAATGCCATTTTACCATTAAACCGCGACTGGCTCGACTGACCGGTCGTTAACCGTTTATTGGCCCATCG
>CAKZJM010000101.1 GCA_936943315.1 uncultured Methylophilus sp.
AGTGGTGCCTACGGGCACACGATCAAACAACTCAATCAGGTCAGCATTACGCATGCGCACGCAGCCATGAGAACCAGGCTCGCCTAGCACCGTTTCATCAGGCGTGCCGTGAATATAAATATAGCGCTGCATGGTATCTACATTGCCCAGACGGTTTTTGCCAGGCTCGGTGCCGCTCAACCAGAGAATGCGTGTCAGTATCCAGTCGCGCTCAGGAAACGCCTGCTTGAGCGCAGGCGTATACACCTCGCCAGTCGGCCGCCGCCCGACAAACACGGTATTTTCGGCAGCCCCTTCGCCTATTTTGGCGCGGATCACATGCGCCCCCAGTGGCGTACAGCCGCTGTTTTTAACACACCCCACGCCATTGGCCGCCGTAGACACCGCATAACGAGTCACCTGCCCGCCATGGTCATCAAATAAAGTCAGCGTTTGCGCCGGAATGGAGATCTCAATATGCATAGGTATTATTCTAAGCGATTTGCCCGCAGCAAGCGTAGATTTGATACCGGACAGCATCATGCCTGCCAAATTCCATTAGAATCGCATTCAACACATCCTTAGCGCTTAAACCTATGGCACATCATGAATTGCATTTTTTACACCGCAGTGGCTGGTTACGTGCAGCAGTACTGGGGGCCAATGACGGCATTATTTCGACGGCCAGCCTGCTCATGGGTGTGGCCGCCGCTGGCACAAACCACCAGGCCCTCATGATGACCGGGCTAGCCGGTCTGGTGGCAGGCGCGATCTCCATGGCCGCTGGGGAGTACGTTTCGGTGAGCTCACAAACGGACATCGAGCAGGCAGACCTTGCACGCGAAGCCGCCGAATTAAAAGAAAATCCTGAAAGTGAGTTGCGTGAGCTCACGGGCATTTATACCCAACGTGGATTATCGCCCGAATTAGCCAGGCAAGTGGCGCAGGCACTTTCTCAACATGACTCGCTCGCGGCGCACGCACGCGACGAACTGGGGTTGCATGAAAGCACGCAAGCGCAGCCATTACAGGCGTCGCTGGCTTC
>CAKZJM010000102.1 GCA_936943315.1 uncultured Methylophilus sp.
AGAGCTATGCAGGCTATTTTCACTGTCTGCAGCTTCCCCCCTGATTTTATTGATCACCGCCGTAGTGGAGTCCAGGTAAGCTTGCGTATCTGAGCGGATTTGCTGGATATCCGCAGCCGCCGAACTGGCTTCAGCTTTGGCAGATTGCCATTGTGCCTGCGCACTGTTCAGGTTGCGGCTGGCAATAATGTGATCGCGCTCCGCCACTTCAAGGTCGCGTTTGGAGACGAGGCCGTCGCCAAACAAGCGTTGCAAGCGTTGTACTTGCAAAGTGGCCGCATCCAGCGTCGCCTGTGCTGAATTCACTGCCTCCTGGCTGCTGCGGATCTTCTGGTTAGCGACATCCAGCTTGTACTGCGCCGCAGAAATTTTGGCATCTCGCGCCGCGGTCAGGCTCTGTTTCTGCAACTCATAGGCGCGCAACTCTTCTTGCTTGGCGCCTAATTTGCTTTGCAGGTTATCGCGCTGGGCCTCTAGCCGCTGTTTAAAGTTGGGGTCAGTATCGCTGATCTCCAACAATAAATCGCCTTCTTTTACTTGCGTGCCTTCTTGCACATGCCAGCGATAAATCAGGCCATTGACGGGCGCATCTATGGTTTGCACACGCTCAGAGGGCGAATAGGCGGTCACTTTACCCAGCGCTGTGACGTTTTGCTGCCAGGGCAAAAACATGAAGATGACAGGCAAGCCGACCAGAAACCAGGCCAGGCGTTTAACCCAGACTCTCAGGATATCGGGCGTTTTGACGCTTGCAATCAACGCTGTTTGGTCATTACGCATGCTGCCCTCCCGCGACTATGCCATCTTCAGTCGCATTCCCCAGTGTGATCACTTGCTGGCATTGCCGGGCAATGTGTCCATAGCGTGTGGTCACAATCAGCATCCAGTGATGTTGCTGACGTTTTAACAGTGTGAGCACTTGATCCAGCTCATCTTGTGCCAAATGATCAAGCAAGCCATCAATCACCAGCAAATGCGGTTGGCCGAGCATGGCCCGTGCCAGCATGAGCCGTTGCAGTTGGGTGTAGGTCATGGGGGCGCCAAAATCCGTTAACTCGGTTTCTATGCCATTGGGCAGCTTGCTTATTTCTTCCCACAACCCTAACACTTGTAGCAACTCTATGACTGAGTCTAGCGCAATTTCAGAGCGCTGAAGCGTCAGATTGTCGAGGATGGAGCCTTGCTGCCACTCCACTTTGTTGGCGATGCCGATATGATCCCGTAAATGAGCAAGGTCCAGCTGGCGCAGATCAACATCGTTGTAGCTGACATGCCCCTGAGCTGGCTGCCTGAGGCCGGTCATCAATTCCAGGAAGGTACTCTTGCCACTGCCGAGGCTCCCGATCACTGCGAGGCTTTCGCCGCGCCGCAACGTAAAATCAATCTCGTTGAACAAAGGCGGTTGGTTGTCATAAGAGAACGACAAGGCTTGCACTTTGAGGCAGTGGTATCCTTCTGCGGGCTGGTGCTTGCCTGAGTGTTCTACCGGCATGGTTTCCAGTACGCCCAACTTATCAACCGCAGCCAATAAGTCATAAAAATATTCCAGTTTGGTCACCAATCGTACAAACGCAGAGAGCACACCAAAGATAATCAGCTCAGCCGCCACGAATTGGCCCAAATTGATCTGGCCTTTAATCACCAGAGTGCCGCCCAAAATCAACATGCCGGTTCCAATCAAGGCATACAAACCAACCGCCCCGATCAATTGCGTCAACAGCACTTTGAAATGCTTGGCCCTGACTACTAAATACGCTTCAGTAAGCGCTTGCGTGCTCTCTACACTGCGCTGTTTGGCC
The DNA here is from genome assembly GCA_936943315.1 of uncultured Methylophilus sp. Classification (GTDB taxonomy): domain Bacteria; phylum Pseudomonadota; class Gammaproteobacteria; order Burkholderiales; family Methylophilaceae; genus Methylophilus. The sequence goes on from CAKZJM010000102.1 coordinate 1,800, forward strand.
CGGTAAAATTTGGATAACCAGCGATTGCGGGCAATGGTCTCGAGCCAGGCCGCCATCTCATATTTGGCTTTGGATTCTTTGATCGCGGTTTCCTCGGCTTGTTTGCCCAAGCCAAACACAATGGCCCATAACACGACCAGCATGATGATCACGAGGATACCGAAGTACAAACTGTAAAAAAGCAGCACGATGCTGCCTATCAGGCCTTGCAATAAGGCGGTCAAACCCACCGTGAGCAACGTTGCCACGGATTTTTGTACGGTTTGAATATCAAAATACCGATTCACCAACTCTACCGGATTCTGTTTATCGTAAACAGAAATATGAATTTGCTGCGTATTTTGAGCAATCTGCAAGCTATGGTGCACAAACACACGCCGTTGAATCATTTCGACGATAAAAGTCTCAATGGCATAAATGACGCCAGACAACGCCAGCAGGCAAAACAGAATGATCCCGACAATATACAAGGGCTGCAACACGCCCCCCATGGTGACAATATTCACCATCGCCTGCACTGCGACCGGAGTGGCAATGCCAAGCACCCCATAACCCATGGTGAGATAGAGTAAGAGCAGGATATCCTGCTTTTCAACAGAGACCAGCTTGAGCACTCTTTGCAGAGGGCTGAGAGATGAGGATTGAATATTTGCCATGATAAGAATTGTTGTTAATTAGGCCCTGTGAATGGATAGCATACCCTTCTTTTAGTTCCCCAAAAAAAAACGGCTCATGAAGAGCCGTTCTTTATACCACACTCGCGTTACAGACTGTAAGCACGCTCGCCATGCTCTGTCGTATCCAAGCCTTCGCGTTCGTATTCTTCACTCACACGCAGACCAATCACTGCATCAACCACTTTGTAGAGGATGACGCTAACGATACCTGTCCAGATCAATGTCACAACGACCGCGATGATTTGGGTTGTCACTTGACCACCCATGGTCACGCCTTCGGCATAACCCACACCACCCAGGCCAGGAGACATCAAGACGCCTGTACCAACCGCACCCCAGATACCGGCCAAGCCGTGCACACCGAATACATCCAGTGAGTCATCGTAGCCCAGTGCACCTTTCAGCTTGGTCACGCCCCACAGGCTGATAAAGCTTGCAGTGAAGCCGAGGATGATAGAACCCATAGGGCCGATGAAACCACATGCAGGGGTAATTGCAACCAGGCCAGCAACCGCACCAGAAGCTGCACCCAACATGCTTGGTTTGCCTCTGAACAACCACTCAGCAAAGATCCAGCCCAATACTGCAGAACCTGTCGCCAGTTGTGTATTGATCAATACCATACCGGCAATGCCGTCAGCAGCCAACTCACTGCCTACGTTAAAGCCGAACCAACCCACCCACAATAATGCCGCACCAATCATGGTCATCACCAGATTGTGTGGAGGCATGGCTTCTTTGCCGTAACCAATACGTTTGCCTAAAATCAGGGCACCGATCAATGCAGCAACACCCGCATTAATGTGTACCACTGTACCGCCTGCAAAGTCTTTAGCACCTAATGCTGCCAGGTAACCGCCACCCCATACCATGTGCGCAATTGGGATGTAAGCAAAAGTGACCCACAAAGCCATGAACAGCAACACTGCGGAGAACTTCATACGCTCAGCAAAGCCACCCACGATCAGGGCCGGTGTAATCGCAGCAAAAGTTAACTGGAATGTCAGGAAAACATATTCTGGAATCGTGCCGGAAAGGCTTTCTGGGGTAATCCCAGACAAAAATGCCTTGCTCAAACCGCCCACAATCGCATTGCCCTCACTAAATGCCATGCTGTAGCCGTAAGCCGCCCATAATACAGATACCATGGAGAACACGACAAACACTTGCATTAGCACTGAAAGCATGTTTTTCTGACGCACCAAACCACCGTAGAACAAGGCCAGGCCTGGAATCGTCATCAAAATCACCAAGACAGTCGCCACGATCATAAAGGCAGTATTGCCAACATCCAATGTCGGGGCCGGAGCAGCCTCAGCCGCAGCAGGTGCCTCTTCTGCCGGGGCAGCCGCTGGCGCTTCAGCAGCAGGGGCATCGGACACGGTTTCTTGTACTGTGATCGTTTCTGTCACAGTCTCTTCAGCATAACTCACGGGGGTTGCCGCCAAGCCCATCAAGGCTACCAGCGATAACACGGAAAGAATTTTCTTCATAGCTGAAGCCCTTTCTTATAACGCATCCGGACCGGTTTCGCCGGTACGTATACGGTAAACTTGTTCCAAGTCGAAGACAAATACTTTGCCATCACCGATTTTGCCTGTAGCCGCCGCTTTTTCAATCGCGTCTACGACCTGATCAAGCATGTCATCCTTGATCGCTACTTCGAGCTTCACTTTAGGCAAGAAATCTACGACATATTCAGCACCACGATATAACTCGGTATGCCCTTTTTGACGGCCAAACCCTTTGACCTCAGTGACTGTGATGCCTTGTACGCCAATGTTGGACAAAGCCTCACGCACTTCATCAAGCTTGAACGGCTTGATTATTGCGGATACAAATTTCATTTGCTTCTCCCGTTGTTAACTCTGGCAGGCACGATGCCCGCCAGATCTAAACTTTATTACTTATGACTTGCTTAGAATGTACGGCCAATCGTTAATACCAAACGACCATCATTCAGGTTTTTGCTTTGTGCAGTAGTCAGATCACCTTTACCGTTAAAGCTTGTGCCGCCATAGCCATTTTGGCCCCAGTAGCGCGAGTTATCCGACTCAACCCAGTATACACCGGCGTTCCAGCCCTCTGTTGCACCAATTTTGAATGCTTTACTCAAACCAATTTTCCAGTCTGTGTAGTCTGGGTTGGTTGCGCCAGAAAGCGAACTACTTGGGAAGTTAAGTACCCCACCTGTACCAGGAGTGCTGAAATTAGGATCAAGTTTACCAGCTACGTCTAAACGCCCAATGTGGGCAATCAGTGTCAGATCCCACCATGGTAACGGATAAGCCGCGTTCAATTCAAAATACATAGAACCTTTGGTACTACCATCCCAACCCGTATCCTTGTCTGCACCCCACCAGTCAGTCAGCGTATAAGATACCTTACCGCTCAACCAGCCATAAGACAAACCAACGTTAGCCTCATAAGTGTCCCAGCGACCGCCTTTAGGTGTCAAAGGGTCATTCGGGTTAAGAGAGCTTGGGTTAGATGCACGATATTTTTTCCATGAACCACCTGGATACAGGTAACCATAAACACCAGCACTCCAGCCCAAACCTTCAACAACAGGTATGCTACCGTTGTAGCCAGCATAAATATCAATTTCAGTGGTTGAATCTGGATAAGTGTTAGGCGTTACACCTGAACCCCACACACCAGCATAGAAGCCGCTGGAATGGGTAATATCCATACCACCTTGTGCCGTTGGCTTGTGCCAGGATTGGGAAATACCGCGTGAGTAGTAATCAGTTACAAAAGCCACGTTACCAGTAGCGGTCCAGTCAGATTTAGCTTCTTCTTTAGCCTCTTCTGCCGCGTATGAAACTTGTGCAAACGAAATTGCACTTAATACTGCTGTGAGCAAAATAGATTGACGCATTTTTATAGGTCCTCTCTCTGTGAAATCTTTGATCGAATTGTTGTAAACGAGAATGAAACAACATTGACCACAAAGCAAGGCATGTGCCAACCAACATATCAATTAATAATCATATATTTATATTAAAATATAAATGTTTTTTATTAAAAAAATAATTCAAATCATTGTTTTTATTTGTTTATATATTACTTTTAAGCATTTAAAACGCACTTTTTTACTGTACTGCATGCTAAAATGAAGTCTAAAGGAGACTTAACCATGGCATTCTCAACTGAAAAAATAAATGAATTATCCTTAAAAATCAAAGGACTAATTGAATCAAGCCCCATTTCAGAGCTTGAGACTAACCTGCATGCACTAATTCAGGGCGCTCTCACCAAAATGGAACTTGTTTCACGCGAAGAATTCGATATTCAATCCGCTTTGTTGGCACGCACTCAACAACAACTGAAAACACTTGAACAAAAAATTAGCCAGCTTGAAGAAGCCCAATCGACCAAGTTGTAAAAAATAATTTACAATTGTTAGCATTCCAATATCCAGGAGTGCAACATGAGTCTGGCCGTGCTATACAGCCGCGCCCTCAGCGGCATGGACGCGCCAGAAGTGGTGGTAGAAGTACATCTGGCAAATGGGTTGCCCAGTTTTACCATCGTGGGACTGCCTGAAACCGAGGTCAAAGAAAGCAAGGACCGCGTCCGCGCTGCGATCCAGACTGCACAATTTGAGTTTCCTGCGCGCCGTATCACGGTTAACCTGGCACCGGCAGACTTGCCTAAAGAAGGCGGGCGTTATGATTTGCCTATCGCTTTGGGTATTCTGGCGGCCTCCGGCCAACTGCCTAAAAAGACACTCGAAAATTATGTCATTGCTGGCGAACTGGCACTGACCGGTGCATTAAGGCCGATTCGCGGCGCATTGGCAATGACTTACCAGCTACTGCAAGACCCATCCAACGCCCGGGCAGCCATCCTGCCCCAAGAAAGTGCATACGAGGCCAGTTTGGTGGAGGGCTGCACCATTTTCGCAGCCAACAGCCTGCTAGATGTCTGTGCACATTTATCTGGCAAGCAAGCACTCCCGCCGCATCCGCTTGTTATCTCTACCGCGAGCGATCAACTGCCGGATTATCTCGAAGTGAAAGGCCAGCTCCGCGCCAAACGTGCCTTGGAAATTGCAGCCGCTGGGCAGCATAGCCTGTTGATGAGCGGCCCGCCTGGCACTGGCAAAAGCATGCTGGCACAACGGTTTGTCAGCATCTTGCCCGAAATGACGACCCAAGAAGCACTTGAAAGTGCGGCCATTTTATCGCTGACCGGGCAGTTTCCCGCCGCGCGTTGGAAACAACGGCCTTTTCGTGCACCGCATCACACCGCGTCAGCCGTTGCATTGGTAGGCGGCGGGAGCGTCCCTCGCCCAGGTGAAATCAGCCTGGCGCATCATGGCGTATTATTTCTGGATGAGCTCAACGTTTAGCTTTTCTTATAATATTGTCAATATGACTTTTATTTATATACATCAATAGTATATATGGACACCTCCAACGTGAAAGTAATTGACAATGATCAATATCGCAAGAGCAAACATAGATTTTCCCTTTTTGGCAATCAATCTACATGTCCTGCATAAATTAGAGGAGGCCCACCACAATGTGGAATTGGGCGTTGCTTACAAGGCAAAAGCTAAGCCAGTTTTACGTACGCTTGAATGCTTTTTGCAAATAACTAATCGAAAATTAAATGATTCGATTCTGCAAAGCCCGGCCTTTGGGGAAATAATCTGCCTATATGCTGGGGCTTTATACTCGAAAAAAATATTCGAAATAACTAATCAAACAACTTATACATATCTATGTATTCTATCCAGGCTTTGTGAGCAATCCCAAAAACTATTCGACTCATACCCCTTTCCTAGTTTGAAATTTCACCTGACCAAACCTTCCTTAGATGCAATCAGTTGTGTTGAAAAATTTGAAAAGCTTGAATTAAATGAAGAAAAAGTTTGGCTATGGAATGCTTGGAAATGTTCAAATAAAGAAAGTGCAGAGTACTGGGCACCCTTGTACGGCATTTACGAAAAATTTGGGCGAGATTTCACACAGAAACTGTACGACATTTGCACGCTATATTACAGCGCCAGTGGAGCCGATAGAATTCATGGCCTCAAGTCTTTTGTTAATTTTATACGTCAGACTAAGGAACCTCTAAATGAGAGGAACTTCCAAGACCCCCATTTTATGGGTCCTTTTCTAAGAAGATTTCTAACATTTTATTTTGAGGAGGGGTATGCAAGCGGAGTCAAGGTCAACACATTGATTACTCGCTGGAACGGTTCAATTCTTCCGTTCCTAAATACATATTTATTGCGCTCAGATTTATTTGCGGAACCTTATGGAGCGATCCCTTCAATCCCTTTTAAAAAAGGTCCAAAATCGAGCAAAAATATAAAAATTGCTGATGAAGGGTATCTTGTCAGTCAAAAGCTATTAACTGACATTCCTTTGCATGCGACTGATGAAGAAGCTATGCACCTTCTCTTTCATAATATAAAAGCTGATTTAGAAATTGCCATAACATGGGCCGAATGGGCTATAAATGAAATATGGGCAAGATACACATTAAGATTAGAAAATAGCACCTTAGGAAAAGTAGTTAAGATTGGTCAGAGTGATAAAACAAATAAAAACTCATGGTTAATTGATCGTTTTAATCCTGATCATTTAAAAAATGCAGCATCTACATATTTCCATCATGGACATATTGTAGATAAAAAAAATAACGCGCATCTTTTTCTTCCGAACCCGTTACCTCAAACTGCATACGAATTAGGCTTACCTATCACAGGGGCACTTTTACCTTTTTGCATTATCTTGATTGCTAATCACCCACAAATAACACCGTCCTTCTTAGAGAAGCTGCAACTCTTTGACAAAAATGGAAAATTGGTTGGATTTGTGAAGTCTGATAACGGCTATAACTTGATTAGCTACAAAAGTCGCAAAGGGCCTTTACTTGCTGAACAAATCATTCATTTAAATCTAAAAACAACATTTATTGTTCAGCAAATGATTGACTTAACTACCAGCTTACGGAACCACCTAAAAAAGAATAATGATGATAATTGGCGATACCTATTATTAACATGTAAACGTGGCTTTAGTTACCCAGCAAGAATTAAAAGGTTAGCAAGCGATACTTCACTGAGATTTGAATCATTTGCGGAATCTTTAGCAAATACATCCTCTCTAGACTATGAGAAGCGCCTTAAATATGCTCTTAGGTTCAGCCTCCCGGCTTTAAGAGCCAGTTGTGGTGTGCTGGTGTATCTTGAGACTAGAAGTCTCAGTGAAATGTCTAAAGCTCTGGGACACACCCAGTTAGACATAAGGCTCATCAGCCGGTATCTTCCAAGGCCAATTCTAGATTTTTTCCAAGAACGATGGATTCGTATATTTCAGGCAGCAATAGTAATTCATGCAATGAAAGATAGTGACCTTGTGCTTGAAGCAAGTGGTTTCGAAACAATTGATGAAGTCGATGAATTCTTGAAAACACATGCTTTGAGACCAACTACAAACCCAGCTATCCAGAATAGCAATAACTTTACTGAGCAGAACATCATTAAAGAAATAGTATTTGGAGTCAATTCAGAAATTATGACAGTGTTATTTAGCTTAATGCAAGCAGTTGACCAAGCCAAAAGTACTGTCAATGCAAAAGCTAAATATTGGTCGGAAATAGCTTATTACCTAATTAATCATATCGAAACTTTAATCACACAAAGACCAGACCTGAAGCTATATCTTGATTATGCAAAGCAAAACTCTAATCCAAGCTGGATGGAAAAGATAATCTATGCAAAGTAATAAATTGTGGCCAGAAGAGCTTAGTTTTCTGGAGTCTATCAATGGCGACCGCTTTCAGGAGTATCGTCATTGTCCATTTCTTACTGTCTCATTTGATGCTGAAGTTTGGATTCTTGATTTTGGTAAGTTAGAATTCTGTACGCTTGATTTTAGATTAAAACTTGAAAACGGTAGTTTGTTGACAGATGAGACGAATAGACTGCTACTAGATTTATTTAAATGTTGGATTTGCATTCAGAGTCATTCGGACATAACCGGTGGGAAATTAATATCAATTAGCTCTGCTTATAACTCATGTAGAAGGGTATTTTCGTTAATCGATTATTTTTTATTAAATGCTGGTCAATTCAAATTGTCCCAATACGGGCTAATGAATGTAACTGAAAATGATATTTTCAATTTACTCGCGCAACTAGCATCTTCAAATGAAACATCAACGAGCATTTATCAGTTACCAATCAAACTCACCGAGTTTTTGAAACGAGAAATTTCGGAAGCGAACATTAATGAATTGAATGCACTCATTGAAAACAATTCTGAGCTAGCACTTGATATACCTGATGAGCAAGATTGTATGCTTCAACTCGATAAGCAAGAGATTATTTATGCAAGAGCAATACTATGGGATAAAGGTTATTACAAGTCTGATTATCGAACCAAAAAAAGCCTTGAGAGTTATCGATTCTCACCTGATTATGAAAAATTATTTGAAATAATCTATCCAAACACAATTCGTGCATTTACATCTAAGCCTCAAGCACCTGAATTACTTTTCGATCAAATTAATAGTTATGTGAAGGAATACCCCAGAGCATCAGTCACTACGACTTTGGAAGAGACGATGAGCGTCAAGGAGTGGTCAGCATATCGTTCAGCTATTAGATCACTTGGTCAACTCAAAGAAATTGGCTTACCAGTTCCAATTCTTGCACTCAATGCAACTGACTCAGCCTTCAGTCATGATAAATTCAGCTTGAAAGAAACAGGTCGCTTCAAAACTGTGCCAAATGAAATTGTTCTTAAGTCTTTAAGACAAGCCATTGAATTTACCCTGTCCAATGGTAAGCAAATATTTGACAGTGCAATTGCGGTAATTGAAGCTGCAAGAAAAGAGGGTGTAAGTTGCTTCACATACTCCATTAACAATGATATACGCCCCCTATTAGATCCCAAAATTCAGGCAATGGGTGTCAGAACTTGGAACCTCAGAACGCTAATTAGTCCATTTGAATCAAGGCATGGGCATAGCGCGCGACTGACTTCGACTGAGTATTTTCAAAGATTACGAAATAATGAAGGGCTATTTGAAGTTCTCAGAATCCTATTTGGGGCAATTCAATTCAGCACAGGGACTTTAGTTGCTCGTCGACAAGCTGAATTACTTGGATTAATTGCTGGAAGGTCAGTTGATTTAGAGAAAAGAAATCTAATTTTTGATAATGGAAAATCTGGTATAGGTGACATTAGAGAAAAGGAAGCTAGACCAATCCCTCCTGTAGCAGTGAAGATGATTGATTTACTAGAACACTTCCACAAGCGGCTTCAGGATATAGGAGCCAGCAATCGGCAGGTAGAGCTTTTTTCATATCCTAATATGCATACCGGCGTTCCGGGACCAGCTAACACTAAAAAATACAACTCAAATTTAGATTTGTTTTGTGATTACTTTGAAACTGGATTGAACGATAAAGGTGAACGTTATTACATGCGACAGCATCAATTACGTCGCTTCTTTGCAATGTTATTTTTCTGGGGAAATTCTTTTGGTGGGATGGAGACATTACGCTGGTTTCTGGGCCATACAGACATTGAGCATCTTTATCATTACATAACTGAATCTACACCTGGATATGTTCTTCGTGCATCAAAAGCCCAATTCGGCAGTGAAATCATCAGGACAGATCCAATAGAAAGTAAAGAATTAGCAGACATTATAGAAAAACATTTTGGCACCAGAGAATTTTCTGTTCTCGATAGTGATGAATTGCAAGAATACATAGAAGAGCTTTTACTAGCAGGTCATATTGAAATTGAACCAATATTCTTCATGACACCAGACGGACAATCTTTCCGCATTGCAATAAAAGTTAAAGAAAGCCCCCTGGAGAAATTCAATGGATAAACGTATTGAAAAAAGTAATCAATCCTTGTTGGCACTATCAAGCCTGTTACGGGAGGTTATCAATCATCCAGAAACGTATATTCATGATCAGCAACTAAACACAGCCTTAAAATCTCAAGGAGCCTTAGCAAAATTCTCAAATACATCTAAAGGAATCTTTAGCCTATCAATTAATACTCAAAAAAGAATTGCAGACTCAATTATAAATGGCGGCTACGAGGGACTAAACAAGTCAAGAATCAATGCACTGTTAGCTCTCGAATCAAGCTTACATACAAATAAAAAACCTAATAAGGAAACCAAAGCCGGACTTCTACTTGTCAATCAACAATTAGAAAAAGAAATGCAATCCATTAGACATGATCTCTTACTTTTAACTTTAGCATTTGAAAAATCATTACGGCAAGGGGCTGTTTATGCCAGCC
>CAKZJM010000103.1 GCA_936943315.1 uncultured Methylophilus sp.
CGCAAAGCCAAAAGCCACAAACAGGCCAATGACAAAATCCAGGTATTCTGCGATATCCGTCATCACAGTCACGCCCTGTGGCGCACTGCCAACCAAGAAGCTGAAGACCACCGGAAACACTACAAAATAAGCAAACGCCATGCCGATAAAGAACAATAGAATGGCTGAAGCCAGCAGTGGGCGGATCAGGCGCTTTTCATGCGCATACAAGCCTGGGGAAACAAACGCCCAGCATTGGTAAATCATCCAGGGTAATGAAATCAGAAAAGCCGCTAACATGGTGACCTTCATCGGCACAAAAAAGGGCGTGGTGACTGCGGTAGCAATCATTTGGGCACCTTGCGGCAGTTTACTTAACAATGGCGCGGCTAACAGGCTGTCTGCAAACGGGAATAACGCTGCAAACACCACCAGCCAACCGACAATGGCCCGCAACAAGCGATTACGCAATTCAATCAGGTGTGAAATAAAGCTTTCGGTGGGCGTCATGATCTGGCAATCCAAAAACGCTTAAGCAAGCGGCTTTTGTTCAGACACTGGTGCAGTGTCTTCGTCTTTTTGAGCCGCTTTACGTTGGCGGCGTGTTTTCTTTTTTTCTTCAACCGGCACCGCAAATAATTCTGCTTGCGAGCCTGCGTCTACCACCGGCAGCGTTTCAATTGGTTGCGTTTCGGAAACCCCTTCCACTGCCGCGGCATCGACCTTGCGCTGTCTGGGCTTACGTGGCTTTTTGGGGGCGGCTACTGGTTCTGCTGTCACCTCAATCGCAGGCGGTGTCGTTGGCAAAATACTTTGCTCAATGTCTTGGTAACCCTGCTGCAAGCTTGATTGCACTTCTTGCTGCAGGGTTTGTAACTCAGCAAACCGCGATTCACGATTGACCTCGTCTTTCACCTGCGTCACAAATCGTTGCAAGCGGCCAAAAAAAGCGCCCGCAGTGCGGGCGACTTTTGGCAGTTTTTCCGGCCCGATTACCACGAGGGCGACAAAAGCAATGACCATTAACTCTGAAAAGGAAATATCAAACACGATAAGTCAGTGTTTACTTACTTTTATCAGAAATCTCTTCAGGCTTGGACTCACCCTTGCCCTCATTCACTGCTTTTTTAAACTCATTCACGGCACCACCTACGTCGCCACCAATATTGCGCAGTTTTTTAGTGCCAAACACCAGCACCACAATTAGCAAGACAATCAGCCAATGCCATAAACTAAATGATCCCATGACAATCTCCTTAATTTTATTCAGCGTTTAGGCCGCAGGGCCACCACCGAACACGTGCAGATGAATATGAAACACTTCCTGCCCACCTTCGCGGCCAACATTCATCACTGTTTTATAACCAACCAGGCCTTGCTCAGCCGCCAGTTGCGCGGCCAGCAACATCATTTTGCCCAGCAGCGCCTGATGTTCAGGCTTGCAGTCTTTCAGTGTTTCAATGTGGGTTTTAGGGACGATCAGAAAATGGACTTTTGCTAAGGGACGGATGTCATGAAACACGATGACATCGTCGTCTTCGTAAAGCGTTTTTGATGGAATGCTGCCCGCAGCAATTTTACAAAAAATACAGTCAGCACTCATTCTTTCCTGCTCGCTTTCTCTGCAATCCCAGACAAGCCCTCACGCCGCGCCAACTCTGCCAGCACATCTTGTGCACTGAGCCCGGCATGACTCAACATCACCAAGGTATGAAACCACAAGTCTGCCGTTTCATAAATAATCTCTTCCGCCTTGCCACCTTTGGCAGCAATCACCGTTTCAGTGGCTTCTTCCCCCACTTTTTTGAGAATGCTGTCCATGCCTTTGGCATACAGTTTCGCAACATAGGAGGATGACGGATCAGCCGCTTTACGCTGTTCGAGCAGCTCGGACAACCGTGCTAATACGTCATTTCCGTTGAATCCATCACTCATGATAAATCGCCTTAGGATCTTTGAGCACCGGCTCTACCGTTACCCAATCGTCGCCTTGCAGTTGCTGGAAAAAGCAATTGTGCCGCCCAGTATGACAGGCAATGCCACCAAGTTGTTCGACCGTAAGGAGGATGACATCATCATCGCAATCAAGACGGATATCGTGCACGATCTGGGTATGGCCGGATTCTTCGCCTTTGTGCCACAGTTTGTTGCGTGAGCGTGAAAAATAAACCGCATGGCCAGTCTCACGTGTCAGCTGTAAGGCCTCACGATTCATCCAGGCAAACATGAGGATTTTGCCGGTGTCTTTTTCCTGGGCAATGACGGGCACAAGACCATCCTCGGTCCATGCCACTTGATCAAGCCAACTCATCGCATTTCCAATCCGTGTTGACGCATATAGTCTTTGGCCTGCTGCACGGTGAATTCGCCATAGTGAAAAATACTGGCCGCCAGTACGGCATCTGCCCCACCCACCGTCACACCATCCACCAAATGCTGCAAGTTGCCAACACCACCCGAAGCAATCAATGGCACGTCGACCGCATCACTGATGGCCTTGTTGAGGGGGTTATTGAAGCCAATTTTAGTGCCATCCCGGTCCATGCTAGTCACCAACAATTCACCGGCGCCCAGGCTGACCATTTTCTGCGCCCACTTCACGGCATCCAGTCCGGTAGGGTTGCGTCCGCCATGCGTAAACACTTCCCACTCGAATGGCTGGTTATCGACTTTTTTGGCATCAATCGCTACCACGATGCATTGCGAGCCGAAACGGCTGGCCGCATCTTCGACCACTTGTGGATTCAACACTGCGGTGGTGTTGATACTGACTTTATCGGCCCCTGCATTGAGTAAGCGGCGCACATCTTCAACTTTGCGCACGCCCCCGCCTACTGTGAGCGGAATGAAAATCTGCTCAGCCACGCGTTCAATAATATGCAATATGAGGTCGCGGTTATCGGAGCTGGCAGTAATATCAAGGAAAGTGAGTTCGTCTGCACCCTGGTCATTGTAGCGCTGGGCGATTTCTACCGGGTCACCGGCATCACGCAGTTCAAGAAAATTGATACCCTTGACCACCCGGCCATCGGTCACATCGAGGCAGGGGATAATACGTTTGGCACAGCCCATTATTGCCCGCTTAGCTGGTCGGCCAGCTGTTGTGCGGCAGCGAAATCTAATGTGCCTTCATAAATCGCACGGCCGGTAATGGCGCCCATAATACCTTCATCCTGTACAGCGCACAGTTGACGCACGTCATCAAGATTGGTGACGCCACCGCTGGCGATCACAGGAATTGAGAGCGCCTGCGCCAATGCAACTGTGGCTTCAATATTGACACCGGTCAGCATGCCATCGCGGCCAATATCGGTATAGACAATGCTTTCCACGCCATAATCTTCAAACTTTTTCGCCAGATCGATCACATCGTGACCCGTCAATTTAGACCAGCCATCCACAGCCACTTTGCCATCTTTGGCGTCTAAACCGACCATGATCTGGCCAGGAAAGGCGTCGTGCAGGAAACCAGGATTTTTCACCGCGGCGGTACCGATAATGACGTAGCTGATACCATCGTCCAGATAGCGCTCAATGGTATCCAGGTCACGAATGCCGCCACCCAATTGAATCGGAATATCCCCACCAACCGCCGTAACGATGGATTTGATGGCCTCTTCATTAATGGGTTTGCCAGCAAAAGCGCCGTTCAAATCGACCAGATGCAGTCGTTTACCGCCTTTATCTACCCAATGTCTGGCCATGGCGCCCGGGTCTTCGGAAAATACTGTGGATTCTTCCATCAGGCCCTGCTTTAAACGGACACAGTGGCCATCTTTCAAATCAATTGCTGGAATAATTAACATGTTGTTTTCAATGATAAATACGAGTAATGACTAAAACGACTGAACGCCCACCTAGGGTTTCCAGTTTACAAAGTTTCGCAGAAGTTGCAAGCCTGCACCGGCACTCTTTTCAGGGTGAAACTGCACGGCGAACACATTATCACGCGCAATCGCCCCGGTAAAATCAAACGGGTAAGCCGTAGTGGCTGCGGTCAGGCTGGCCTCATTCGGCGCGACATAATAACTGTGCACATAATAAAAACGCGCCTGATCGGGAATCTCTGACCACATGGCATGTGACTGTGTTTGATGCACCTGGCTCCATCCCATATGCGGCACTTTTAGCTTGGCACCATGCACATCCACCATGCGCTCATGTGGGAAGCGCTTGACTTCGCCAGCATACACACCGAGGCCAGAGACATCACCCTCTTCGGAATGCTCGAACAACATCTGCAGACCGATGCAAATCCCCAGGAAAGGTTTTTGCTGCGTCGCTTCAAGAACGGCTTGACGTAAATGGCGCGCATCCAGCTCGCGGATGCAATCAGGCATCGCGCCCTGACCGGGAAACACGACGCGCTCCGCCTGTGCAATCTGTTCAGGATCACTGGTGACCGCAATAGAAATGGAAGGGGCGACCGCTTTAAAAGCATTCGCCACCGATCTTAAATTACCCATGCCATAATCAACAATGGCAACTTGCAAGCGACTCATGATAGGCAATCAGGCGTTATAACGCACCCTTGGTAGATGGCATCAACCCTGCCATCCGTGGATCTGGCGTCGCCGCCATACGCAGTGCACGGCCAAAGGCCTTAAAGATAGTTTCGGCCTGGTGGTGCGCATTATTACCTTTGAGGTTATCAATATGCAGCGTGACCAAGGCATGATTGACAAAGCCCTGGAAGAACTCATGGATGAGATCCACATCAAACTCGCCGATCATGGCACGTGTAAAGGTGCAGTCAAACTCAAGTCCGGGACGGCCAGACAAATCCAGTGCAACGCGGCTTAATGCTTCATCAAGCGGCACATAGCTGTGCCCATAGCGGGTCAGGCCTTTTTTATCGCCCAGCGCTTTTGAAAAGGCTTGTCCCAGCGTAATACCGATATCTTCCACCGTGTGGTGTGCATCAATATGCAGGTCACCCTTGGCCTGTACTTTTAAGTCGATCATGCCATGGCGGGCAATCTGGTCCATCATGTGGTCGAGAAAACCCAAACCGCTGTGCAAATCGGAGTGACCGGTGCCATCGAGATTAATCGAGACAGAGATTTGTGTTTCTAGCGTATTACGCGTGACTTCAGCTTGACGTGACATATGAGAAAGGAAGGTATTCACAGGGAATTTGCAATGATGACACTCATTTTACAGCAAGTCTTACCAGACTGGCAAAAAGCTGTCATGAAAAACAAAAAAGCAGCCCGGTTGGGCTGCTTTTTTTGAATCAGAATGCTATCTTGAGATAGAAACGATTATTTAGCTTCTTCAGTTGCTGGGGCAGCTTCTGCAGCAGGTGCAGCTTCAGCTGGAGCAGCTTCTTCAGCGGCCGGGGCTTCAGCAGCAGGTGCGGCTTCAGCAGGCGCAGCTTCTTCAGCAGCTGGCGCTTCAGCAGCAGGAGCAGCTTCTTCAGATTTTTTACCCAACAGTGAGAATACCAATACGGCAGCAACAGCAGCAATGATCCATGGCAGCAACTTGTTGCCACCTTTGGTTGCAGCGCCAGAACCGTGAGCGATTTTGGTGATTTCGTTTGCAGCAGCCGCTGGATCAGCAGCGCCGTAGATAGCAGCACCAGCCACCACGATATCAGCACCAGCGTCTACCACTTGCTTGGTTGTTGCAGCTTTCACGCCACCAGCAACAGACACTTT
Source organism: uncultured Methylophilus sp. (assembly GCA_936943315.1). Taxonomy (GTDB): domain Bacteria; phylum Pseudomonadota; class Gammaproteobacteria; order Burkholderiales; family Methylophilaceae; genus Methylophilus. The sequence continues at coordinate 5,643 of CAKZJM010000103.1, forward strand.
AGCGCCTGTTTTCAGGCCAGATACCAGGCCCAGGTCAGCAAATGGGGTTTGACCAGCCGCTTGTTGGTCCAAACCAGTGTGAACACCGATAATGTGTGCACCCAGTTTAACAACTTCCAGCGTACGGGCTTTTTTGTCTTTAACGTTGATCAGGTCGATTTGCGCTTCTTTGCCATATTTGTTGGCAGCGTCAATCACGCCTTTGATCGTACCGATGTCTGCAGTACCCAACACGGTACAAATGTCAGCACCTGCTTTGTAGAATGGCTCAGCTTCGTAGAAGCCCGCATCCATGGTTTTCAGGTCAACCAAAATTTTGTTGTTAGGGAATTTAGAACGCAATGCTTTCAACAGTTCGATACCGTTATGTTTGATACAAGGTGTACCAATTTCCAGAATATCAACGTGTGGCGCTACTTTAGCTGCCAATGCAATCGTTGCGTCAAAATCCAATGAGTCCAATGCCATCTGGGTTTGTGCCATTTTTCTTCCTCCGAGTTTGCTCTATTTTAAATCCAATGAATTAATGCGCAGCAATTATGCAAACGCAGCCCTCACTGCACATTATGTACAATAGCGTGCATCATAACCGTATTTTGAAAAAAATGACAATATTGCGACGACTTTTTTTAAGTCATTATGCAATCATTTACACGATGTTAGTGGTGAATTTACGGCAAATACTTGGCTTTTAGCGACATCAAGCCTGTAGAAGCGTGCGTAATGCATTCATTAAGGCCTGATTTTGTGAATCATCCCCTATCGTAATACGCAAAAACTCTGCAATGCGGGCCGGTTTTTTAAAATGGCGGACAATGACGGCCTGTTCGCGTAAACCCGCCGCCAGTTGCTCACCAGAATATTGGGGATGCCGCGCAAAGATAAAATTAGCGCCCGATGGCAGCACCTCAAACCCCATTGCTGTCATTTCGGCAACCAACTGTTCACGTGACGCCATGACTTGCTGGCGCGTTTGCTGAAAAAAGTCTTCGTCCTGGATTGCAGCAATGGCCCCGGCTTCGGCAAAGCGGTCAATGGGATAAGAGTTAAAACTGTCTTTAACCCGCATCAATGCTTCAATTAATCCTGCGTCACCCACGGCGTAACCCACGCGTAAACCAGCCAGGGAGCGTGATTTTGAGTAGGTGTGCGTCACCAGTAAATTGGGATACTGATTGACCAGTGAGACCGCTGACTCGGTACCAAAGTCGACATAGGCTTCATCAATGACGACGACAGATTGTGTATTGGCCTGCAAAAGCCGCTCAATGTCGGCCAATGGCAGCGGAATACCCGTCGGTGCATTTGGATTCGGGAAAATAATACCGCCATTAGGACGCACGTAGTCTTGCACCGCAATTTGAAACTGCGCATTCAGCGGAACGGTCTCGAACTCAATGCCATACAACCCACAATAGACTGGGTAAAAACTGTAGGTGATATCCGGGAACAACAGGGGCTGATCATGTTTGAGCAAGGCCTGGAACACATGCGCCAGCACTTCATCCGACCCATTCCCCACAAACACCTGACTGGGCTGCAAGCCATGATAGTCTGCAATCGCCGCCTTTAGCCGGCTAGAGTCGGGGTCTGGGTAGAGACGCAGACTATCCGCCGCTTCGGCCTGTAATGCCGCAATGACCTTGGGGCTAGGGCCATATGGGTTTTCATTGGTATTGAGCTTGACCAGGTTTTGTAGCTTGGGCTGCTCGCCCGGCACATAAGGGGTCAGGCGATGAACGATATCACTCCAATATTGACTCATATGGACCTTCTTATTTCAAGCGGTATTCGGCACTACGCGCGTGAGCCTGCAAGCCTTCACCATAAGCGAGTGTCGCGGCAATTTTGCCCAGCGTTTGCGCCCCGGCAGAAGAGACCATAATCAGGCTGGAACGCTTCTGGAAGTCATACACCCCCAAAGGCGAACTAAACCGCGCGGTACGTGAAGTTGGCAACACGTGGTTAGGGCCAGCGCAATAATCGCCCAAAGCTTCACAGGTATCACGCCCCATAAAAATGGCCCCAGCGTGCTTGATCTGCTTGCTGAACGCCAGCGCATCGTCCATGGATAATTCGAGGTGCTCTGGCGCGATATAGTTACAAATCTCTGCGGCTTCAGCCAGGTCTTTCACCTGAATCAGTGCACCTCGGTTTTGCAAGGAGGTACGGATAATGTCCTGACGCGGCATCTCAACCACTTGTCGCGCAATACTTGCTTCCACCTGGTCGAGGAACTCGGCACTCGGCGAGAGCAAAATGGCTTGCGCTAATTCGTCGTGTTCTGCCTGGCTAAACAAGTCCATGGCCGTCCAGTCCGGGTGACTCTTGCCATCGCTGATGACCAGAATTTCAGAAGGCCCTGCCACCATGTCAATGCCCACCACGCCGAAGACACGGCGCTTGGCCGCAGCGACATAAGCATTGCCAGGCCCCACGATTTTATCTACTTGCGGGACGGTCTCAGTGCCATAGGCTAAGGCGCCTACGGCTTGTGCACCAATACAGAACACACGGTCTACACCACATACGGCCGCAGCCGCAAGTACCAAGGGATTTTTTTCACCGTTTGGGGTAGGCACCACCATGACTAACTCTTGCACACCAGCCACTTTGGCCGGGATGGCGTTCATCAGTACCGAAGAAGGATAGGCCGCCTTGCCGCCCGGCACATACAACCCGACACGATCCAGCGCCGTCACCTGTTGGCCTAGCAAAGTGCCATCCGCTTCAGTGTATTGCCACGATTGCATGACCTGCTTCTCGTGATAGCTACGCACACGGTCAGCAGCCGCTTGCAAAGCTTCGCGTTGCGCGACCGGCAGCCCATTCAGCGCTGCTTGCAACTCAGCCTGCGGAATCTCCAGCGCTGCCAGACTGGAAGCATTGGTTTTGTCGAACCGGTTGGTATATTCGAGCACGGCGGCATCGCCACGGGCCTTCACATCCTTAAGGATATTGGCGACCACTTGGTCGATACTGTCATCCTGCGCTGTTTCAAAAGCCAGCAACGCTTTTAATTCAGCTTCAAAACCGGCGTCCTGGGTACTTAAACGTTTAATCTTCATAGATTTCTGTTAATCATTTTCACAAAAGCAGCTAGTCTTTGCGGATCGCCCCGGCAAAGCTATCGATAATCGGTTGCAGCAAGGGGCGGTTCACCTTATAAGAAGCCTGGTTGACCACCAAACGCGAACTGATAGCACCAATCTCCTCCACTGCTTTGAGTTTGTTTGCACGCAAAGTTCCCCCTGTGCTGACCAGATCAACAATGGCATCGGCCAAACCAACCAGCGGCCCCAGCTCCATAGACCCATACAGCTTGATCAGGTCTACATGCATGCCTTTGGCCGCAAAATGCTCGCGAGCAGTTTTTACATACTTGGTCACCACCTTGAGGCGGGCGCCCTGGCGGATACTGGCCTCGTAATCAAAATCTTCACGCACAGCCACCATCATTTTGCAGCGGGCAATATTCAGGTCTAGCGGCTGGTACAAGCCCTCACCGCCATGCTCATCCAGCACATCCTTACCGGCAATGCCGATATCCGCTGCGCCATACTGCACATAGGTCGGCACATCGGTGGCACGCACAATCACCAGGCGCACATCGTCACGGTTGGTCGGCAAGATCAGTTTGCGTGAAGATTCAGGATCTTCCAATGACTGAATGCCAGCCGCCGCCAGCAGCGGCGTGGTTTCCTCAAAAATGCGCCCTTTACTGAGAGCAATAGTAATCATGATTAATTCGATCTGCGCACTTTGGCGCCCAATTGATTCAGTTTTTCTTCGAGTTTTTCGTAGCCGCGGTCCAGGTGGTAAATACGGTCTATCACCGTTTCACCTTCAGCCACCAGCCCTGCCAGCACCAGACCGGCAGAAGCGCGCAAGTCGGTGGCCATCACGCTGGCACCTTCTAAGGCGGATACGCCCTGGACTAACGCAGTATTGCCTTGCACATCGATATTGGCGCCCATGCGCTGCAACTCCTGCACATGCATAAAGCGGTTTTCAAAAATGGTTTCAATGACGGTAGAGACACCCTCGGCTACCGTATTCATGGCCATAAACTGGGCCTGCATATCGGTCGGGAAAGCCGGATGCGGCGCAGTCCGCACATTGACGGCCTTGAGTTTGCCATCACTTTTCACGGTGATGCTATTGCTATCGTGGCTGATCGTTGCCCCCGCCTCGCGCAATTTCTCAATCACCGCCTCGAGCAGGTCGGCACGTGCGTTTTTGAGTGTCACTTCACCGCCGGTCATGGCCGCAGCGACCATATACGTACCAGCTTCAATGCGGTCACACACGATATGATGCTGTGCGCCAGTCAACCGTTCTACGCCTTCAATGGTGATGGTATCCGTCCCCGCGCCTTTGATCTTGGCACCCATCTTGTTCAGGCATTCTGCCAGGTCTACCACTTCTGGCTCTTTGGCGGCATTTTCCAGCACAGTCGTGCCTTGGGCTAACGCCGCCGCCATCATCAGGTTTTCAGTGCCGGTCACCGTGACCAGGTCCATATAATATTTGGCACCCTGCAAACGGCGGTTAGGCAAATGCAAGGTACTGGCCTGGATATATCCGTGCGTGATGTGCATGGCGGCACCCATCGCTTGCAGGCCCTTGATATGTAAATCGACCGGACGCGAGCCAATGGCACAGCCGCCCGGCAATGACACACGCGCGGTACCAAAGCGGGCCAGCAAAGGCCCCAACACCAGAATCGAGGCGCGCATGGTTTTCACCATGTCATAGGTGGCCTCAAACGAGGCCACATCACTGGCATCTAACACCACCTGCTCGGCATCTTTACTCACCTTGACACCCATGGTGTCGAGCAGCTTCAACGTCGATGCAACATCGCGCAGCTCTGGGACACCCGTCAGGGTAAACGGTGTTTCTGCCAGCAAGCCTGCGCACAAAATCGGCAAAGCGGCATTCTTGGCGCCAGACACAATCACTTCTCCGTGCAGGCGCACGCCACCTTCAATAATCAGTTTGTCCAAAATTATGCTTTCGCCAACAGTTCTTGCAACTCACCGCTTTGATACATGCTGCGCATAATGTCGGCACCGCCAATAAACTCGCCACCGACATACAGTTGCGGAATGGTCGGCCAGTTGGCGTACTGCTTGATCCCCTCGCGGATATCCATGTCTTGCAACACATCTACCGCTACAAATTCCGCGCCACAGGCATTGAGGATTTGCGAAGCCACGCTAGAAAACCCACATTGTGGAAATTTAGGGCTACCCTTCATGTATAACACCACCTTGTTATTGGTAACGGTGTCTTTGATTTGTGCTTGTACATCCATCTTTATTGCTCCATTTCAATCGCGCTTTAGGCTTGCATCTGCTGCCATTGCGTCGGGGTATAGGTTTGCATAGACAACGCATGAATTTCCGCACGCATGCGGTCACCCAAAGCGGCATACACCAGTTGATGTTGCTGGACCATGCGCTTACCTTCAAAAGCCGGGCTGACAATGACCGCATCAAAATGCGTGCCGTCATCGCCATTCACCTTCAGGTAATCACATTCCAGTCCCTGACGGATGTATGCTTCTAGTTGCGCTGCTGATAACACAAAACCACCTATTCAAGAAAATGCAGGTGGGCTCACAGAAAGTCTTTTTCTGTGTACCCGCTAACTGCGTAATTTATAACCGGATTTTAACATCTTTAGGCATAGCCACGCTAATGCGAGCAAGAAGCTGGCTACCACACCCAGGCTTAACCATGGCGACACATCGCCCTGGCCAAAAAAGCCATAGCGGAAGCCGTCTATCATGTAAAAGAATGGATTCAACTGCGACACCGCCTGCCAGAAAGGGGGCAAGGAGTGAATCGAATAAAACACCCCTGACAGGAAGGTGAGTGGCATGATGACAAAGTTCTGGAAGGCCGCCATCTGGTCAAACTTGTCAGCCCAGATACCGGCAATCACGCCAAACGTCCCCAGCAAGGCACTACCGCACAGTGCAAAGGTGATAATCCACCAAGGATGCACCGTCGGCACGGCCACAAAACACAAAGCGACCAGGTAAATGCTCAACCCCACCAGCAGGCCACGTATCATTGAAGCTGCTAAAAACGCGATAAAGAATTCCAGTGTCGTCAATGGTGTCAGCAGCAAGAACACAATATTTCCCATCAC
>CAKZJM010000104.1 GCA_936943315.1 uncultured Methylophilus sp.
GCGAGATCGACAGCACATGCGCGGCGCCCGACACCGTGCCCTGTTCGGCCACGGCCACGAAATACTGCAATTGCCGCAAGGTGAAGCGCTGTTCCGCGTGCAACATGGCTGGCGACCTTTCACGGTGTATGCCCACCAAACTACCGTTAGGGATATCGGCACTGTCTTTAATGTGCGCAACACCGCCCAAGGGGCAGAAGTCACCGTGATTGAGGGCATGGTAGAAGTCACCACTGGCTCAGCGAAACAATTGCTGGGCCAGCACCAAACCCTGCGCTCTGAAGCTGGTACGCTTTCTGGCATGCGCTACCTCTCAACAGAGTCAGCCACGGCCTGGCAGCAAGGGCGTTTAATGTTTGATGCCCAGCCCCTGAGCGCAGTGGTGGCCGAGCTGCAACGCTACTATCCAGGGCAGATTGAAATTACCGACCAGCGTGTCGGGCAATACCAGTTATCGGGGGAATATGACATCCACGGTATTGATGCGCTGATTAATGTGTTGCCGGAGATATTGCCGGTGCGTGTTGAAAGACATGCGGACCAGTCTGTGGTGATCAGGCACCGCTAATTATCCTTATTAAAATTTTTTTTAATCGGACATCAACATTACTCAGTGCTTAAACGACATACCAGTATAAATATATAACCACTGGGAAAAAGATGTCATATACACCTCACGCGACCTTACTGGCTTTGTTGCTGGCCGGTCTGACTAACACTGTCCAGGCTGTTGAGCTGGATATCCCCTCGCAGGCGTTGGATAAAGCGCTCAATTCCCTGGCACACCAGAGTGGGGAGCGCATTATTTTCTCCACTGGCCTGACCGAGAATAAAAAAGCGCCCGCCCTCAAAGGCGACTATAACGTCCGGCAAGCGCTGGAGAAATTGCTCAATGGCAGCGGCCTTGAGCTTAAAGCCACGCCGGGCGGTGGTTATACCTTGGTGAAGGCTGCGCCAGTCCCCGAGCAAAGTCATGCCGAGCCACAAATGATGCCTGAGGTCAGCGTGGCTGGCCGTACGGAGCAAGAGCGTGCCAATGGCAAGATCAAAGGCTATGTGGCCAAGCGTAATATCACTGCAACTAAAACAGATAGCGATATCCTGGAAGCCCCGCAATCAGTTTCTGTCATCACGCGCGACCAGATGACCATGCAAGCGGTCCAGTCAGTGGGCGAAGCCTTACGTTACAGCGCTGGTATTGTGGCTGAATCCAATGGCCCTGATCCGCGTGCAGATACCATAGGGGTGCGTGGTTTCAGTATCGGCCGTGACCAGTATCGAGATGGCCTGCGCAACTATGCATTCAGTAACCAAGGTGGCACTGTCGTTGAGCCGTTTGGCCTGGAGCGGGTAGAAGTCCTGCGTGGACCTTCTTCCATCCTTTACGGCCAGGGTGCACCTGGCGGGATCGTGAATCTGGTGAGCAAACGCCCCACGGATAAGCCCTTGCATGAAGTCGGGGTGGTGCTTGGGCAATACGACCGCAAGCAGGTCAATGGCGACTTCAGTGATTATCTGACCGAGGATGGCACCTGGTCTTATCGCTTCGCCGGGCTAGTGCAAGATAGCGATACCCAGATTGACCATGTCAAGGATGACCGTATTTATATTGCGCCATCATTGACCTGGCGCCCGAGTGACTTCACAACATTGACCTTGCTGTCTGATTACCAGAAAAATGACCGTGGCCAAGGTTACCAGGCCTGGCCGCGCCTAGGTGCGCTGGTCAATAGCCGCTTTGGCAAGGTGTCTAGCAGCACCTTCCTAGGTGAGCCCGGCCTCGATAAATACGAGCAGGAACGCTATGCATTGGGCTACCAGTTTGAGCATATCTTTAACCAGACTTTCACCTTCCGCCAGAATCTGCGCTACCAGCGTATGACGACCGATGCGATTTCTACCTATTTACGGGCCTTACAGGCTGACCAGCGCACCATTACCCGTGAGGCCGGTGGTAACGAGGAAGAAGTTGAAAACCTGGTCGTTGACACTCATGTGCAAGCTAAATGGTCTCATGGTGACTTCGAGCATACGGTCGTTGCCGGGCTTGATAGCCAACGCCTCAATAATGACCAGCGCCGCACCTTTGCACTGGCAGGCACACTGGATATCTATGCGCCGGTGTATGGCCGCACAGCGATTAACCTGGTTGAAAATGCCAATATCGAGCAACGCCAACGCCAGACGGGCCTGTATTTACAGGATCAGATCAAATATGACGGCAAGTGGGTGGCAACCCTGGGTGGCCGTAAAGACTGGACGCGCATGGAAACCGATAACCTGCGTACGCCATCGGCCTCTTCTTCCCAAAAGGATGAAGCTGAAACCTGGCGGGCCGGGCTGGTTTACCTGGCCGACAATGGACTTTCGCCTTATGCGAGCTATACAGAATCCTTTTTGCCAGTGATAGGTACAACCTTTGCCGGTTCAGCATTTAAGCCAGAAACTGGCAAACAATATGAGCTGGGCTTGCGTTTCCAGCCCAAAGATAGTCAAACCCTGTATACCGCAGCATTGTTTGATTTACGCAGGCAAAACGTGACGACCCAAGATACCCAGAACCCTAATTTCTTGTTACAGCAGGGTGAAGTGCGTTCACGCGGGCTTGAGCTGGAAGCCAAAACGCAATGGGATGCCTGGTCCGTGATTGGTAGCTATACCTACCTTCTGAGATCACCAAAAGTAATAACCGCAATGCACAAGGCATCGCGTTCGAAGGCAAAGATCCTAACCATGTGCCTCACCATACAGCTTCGCTGTGGCTGGATTACCGCTTCCCCACGGCTTGGTTGCAGGGGATGACGCTGGGTGGTGGTGTGCGTTATATCGGCAGCCGTTATGGCGATGATGCCAATACCATCCGCATGCCGTCTTATACCCTGGTGGACCTGGCCGTGCGCTATGACCTGACCCAGCTTGGCGAAGGCTGGAAAGGCTGGCAATTTGCCCTCAATGCCAGCAACCTGTTCGATAAAGAATATGTTTCCAATTGCGGATACTACGGTGACGGCTGCCGTTGGGGATTCCGCCGTAACGTCATGGCACAACTTAATTATCATTGGTAACAGACACGGTTAATGCGACACATTCTTGTACTCTGGCATCGCTGGGTGGGCCTGGCGATGGCTGCTTTCCTAATTATTTCCGGCTTCACTGGCGCCATCATTGCCTTTGAGGATGAGCTGGATGCCTGGCTTAACCCGCAGCTGTTCCGCCCTGCATGGCAGGCTGGCAAGCCCGTGCTGGATGCTTATGCACTGCAAGCCCGCGCGCAGCAACAGGCACCAGCTGGCACTCTGGTCGATGAAGTCCTGTTCAAACTGCCCGATGCTGAAACGGCGAGGGGGCTGACCGAGCGTACGCTTGCGTTCCGCCTCAGCCCTGCGGATCCCCGCGCGACGGAAGCCGTGGCTGACCAGCTATTTATAGACCCGCAAACCGGCGCCAGTCTGGGGGCACGTAAATATGGCGAGAGCCTGTTTCAGCGCGAAACGCTCATTACCTTCCTCTACCGGCTGCATTATTCGCTGGCCTTGCCTGGCAAAAGCGGGCACCTCATCATGGGCATCGTCGCAGTGCTCTGGACGCTGGATACTTTTGTGGCGTTTGCCTTGACGCTGCCACGGCGGCAAACGAACGCGAAAACCAGGTTCTGGCATCGCTGGCGCCCGTCGTGGATGGTGAAATGGCAAGCCAGCGCCACGCGCATCAACTTTGACTTACACCGTGCAGTGGGCCTGTGGCTGTGCACGGTGTTGCTCATTTTTGCCTGGTCTAGCGTCATGTTCAACCTGCGCGACCAGGTGTATTTGCCCATCATGTCTCAAGTGATGCCATTTGATTTGTCGTGGCGTAGCGTCCCCAAGCTTGATCAGCCGCTGGCCCGTTTACCCATGCCGTGGCCAGAAGCCCACCAAATGGCTCGTCAGGCCATGCAGGGCTTTGCACAGGTGCATGGTTTAACCATCGATTTTGAAGACAAGTTGCGCTTAGACCGTGCGCGCGGCGTGTATATGTATGCAGTGCATAGCTCTGCCGATTTGCGTGCGGATAAGGGCAATACCGCTATCCTTATTGATGCGCAGACCGGGGAGTTGAAAGGGTGGTGGCTGCCAACCAAGGGTGAAACGGGCAATACTTTTAGCAACTGGCTAGGAGCCTTACATATGGGGCAGGTGTTCGGTTTGCCTTACCGGATATTTGTCTGTTTCAACGGCATCGCGCTCGTGGCTATTTCCATCACCGGCGTGCTCATCTGGAGCAGAAAGCGCGCAGGCAAAAAGCGGGGGCAGCCTTCAGTGCGCGCAGCAGAACTGATTTAAGAGTATTTGCGTAGACCTACCAGCGGCGGCTCAGCATAAAGTGCAAGAAAATAGCCTCATTGCGGATTTCTGAGTCGCCAAATAATTGGTTGTTGTATTTGACGCTGACGGGCAGCATCCACTCCACGCCGCCTGTCATCAGCCAGTTCTGGTCAATCTTGCGTGCGGCACCAAAAGTCAGGTGATGCTCGAGAATGCCCGCCAGTAAAGGGCTGGAGTTTTGGCGCGGGATTGGGTTTTTGCCATAGTTATGGCCTGCGTAAAGCGTTGTTCTGTCATCCCACTTGTAGGCAACACCGGTGGCCACGACCCACTGGTCTTTCCAGTCAGCGGCGGCCACTGGAAAAGGGTACACAGAGGGTGCGGCGGCATTGTTGGGTTTGGTGGCGCGTAAGGTGATGTCATTAATCGCATCGTCCCAGTTAAGCCAGTTCAACTTAAATGACAGCAACCATTCGTCAGTAGGTTTGAAGGCCAGGCCTACGGCCACCTCACGTGGTAAGGCGAAGCCTTTGACAGAGGCATCTGAATATTTCACTTTCCCCAAAGTGGCATAATCAGCAACCAGCGTACCGCCAGTCATAGGTAGCTCTGTTTTTTCGGTATAAGCCGCTGCCAGAGTTAGCGTCGGCGTGAGTTTATATTGCATGCCCAGCTTGAAACCAGTACGGATGGCCGAGGCACCTTCCAGTTTATAACCAGCAAAATTCGTGCTGCCGGCACTGAACGAGGTGTTGGAGAAAAAGTCTTGTTCTATGCTGCCGTATACCAGATTCAAGCTGGCACCCAAGGACAGCTTTTCATTCACCTGGCAGCCAATGCCCGGAATAATCTTGGCGATGCCAAACAGCGAGGACAAGTCATCGCGGTTGCCAAACGGTGTACGCAAATTGTCGAACACGCCACCTGCGCCGCCCTGGGCAAACAAGCCTATGCCCACCGTGCAATCTGTCCCTTCCAGTGGCCGGGCATAACCGCCACCGCCCAGAAAGGTGTAGCGGTTAGACGCATGCTCTTCGTTACGTGGATCTTTGTGCACCAGGTCAGTGGTGCGGAGGACGGAGCCAAACACATCCAGCAGTGGCGACTTGATTTGCGTCAGGCCAGCCGGGTTGGTATTCAGCGCACTGGTATCACGCGCCACCGCCACGTCTGCGCCACCCATCAGGGTTGACTCGGCACCAAAGCCGATCAGGTTGATGCCATTGGTGGCCTGAGCGGGAATGCTGGCAGCAGATAGTATCAGGGCGCTGGCGCGACATAGGGTAGAGAGGCGGTGAGTAATCATTTGCGTGATATTTATCGTTAGTTTCGCCTAGTTTCGCATAATCCGGCATTGTTGTGTCGCACGATAAAGACGCAAAAGTCCCTTTTTTCTCTCAACATGACGTGTGTTTGCCATTGCGCGTTTAGGCGCTGCCAGTGACAAAAAATATTCCTGAATGAAAACAATTGCTTGCTATGAGTCAAGCAAAATAAATCAATATATTGTGGTTTTGTGTGTTGCTGATGTCTATATATTGTTTTATAGTTTCGCCCATACGGTATGCGGGTTTTATCCAAAACCCGTATTTAAAAGGGAACCTGGTGCGTGAACGCCGCACAGGAGTCATCAAGCCAGGGCTGCCCCCGCAACTGTAATCAGCGAGTTGTTTGCTGCCACGTGCGCCACTGAATATTTCGGGAAGGCCAAAGCAAATAATCATGACCAAATAATCATGACCTGAGAGCCAGGAGACCTGCCGTGAGTTTTTTCTTGTTAACGTTTGAGGCGGGGTGTCCTCGGCAGATACAGTTAAGATTGAAGTGATCTTCAAGCTGATTGTAGTTCTGACCTTTGCGCGCGTGCCTGTTCATATGAATGATGACTTTTAAGATCATCAGTATGAATACGCTGCGTCAAAGTGCCGTCACCTCCGCTGCCATGATTGGGAGCCAACAATGTCACAATACGAATCCATGCAGGCCACGAAACGTGATGGCCGCAAGGAACCTATTAATCTCGACAAGATTCACCGTGTGATCGACTGGGCCGCACAAGGCCTGAATAATGTGTCGGTGTCGCAGGTCGAGTTGCGCTCCCATATCCAGTTTTACGATGGCATCCGTACCGATGACATCCACGAAACCATCATCAAGTCTGCCGCGGACCTGATTTCTGAAGAAACGCCAGATTACCAATACCTGGCTGCGCGTCTCTCCATTTTTCACCTGCGCAAAATTGCCTATGGCCAGTTTGAGCCGCCAAAACTGTTTGATCATGTCACCCACCTGGTCGAGCTGGGCAAATACGACAAGCATTTGCTGAGCGATTACAGCCGTGAAGAATTCGATACCCTGAATGGGTATATCGACCACTGGCGTGACCTCAATTTCTCTTATGCCGCGGTCAAGCAGCTTGAGGGTAAATACCTGGTACAAAACCGCGTCACCAAAAAAATCTACGAGAGCCCGCAGTTCCTGTACATCCTGGTCGCCATGAGCCTGTTTGCCAATTACAAAGGGCAGACCAGACTGGACCTGATCAAGCGCTTCTATGACGCGGTGTCTACTTTCAAAATCTCTTTGCCGACACCTATTATGTCCGGCGTGCGTACGCCTACGCGCCAGTTCAGCTCCTGCGTGCTGATTGAGTGTGACGATAGCCTGGACAGCATCAACGCTACCTCCAGCGCCATTGTGAAATACGTATCGCAACGCGCCGGTATCGGCGTCAACGCGGGCCGCATCCGCGCACTGGGCAGTGAGATCCGTGGTGGCGAAGCGCAACACACCGGCTGCCTGCCGTTCTACAAACTGTTCCAGTCTGCCGTGAAATCCTGCTCACAGGGTGGGGTGCGTGGCGGTGCTGCCACCTTGTTCTACCCGCTGTGGCACTTGGAAGTCGAGTCACTGCTGGTCCTCAAAAACAACCGTGGTGTCGAAGAAAACCGTGTGCGCCACCTCGATTACGGTGTGCAGATTAACCGCCTGATGTACCAGCGCCTGATCAAAGGCCAGAACATTACCTTGTTCTCACCGCATGATGTGCCAGGCTTGTATGACGCCTTCTTTGCCGACCAGGACGAGTTCGAGCGCCTGTACACGCAATACGAGGCTGACGACAGTATCCGCAAACGCACCATGCCAGCGGTTGACCTGTTCTCACTCATGATGCAAGAGCGCGCCGGGACTGGCCGTATCTATATCCAGAACGTAGACCACTGCAACACGCACAGTCCGTTTGACCCGGTCGTCGCGCCAGTGCGCCAGTCTAACCTGTGTATGGAAATCGCGTTGCCAACCCATCCATTGAACGACATCAATGATGAAGAAGGTGAAATCGCGCTTTGTACCTTGTCGGCCTTTAACCTGGGTGCGTTGGAATCGCTGGACGAACTGGAAGGCCTGGCTGACCTGGTGGTGCGCGCACTCGATGCCTTGCTGGAATATCAGGATTACCCGGTCAAAGCCGCATTGAATGCCACCAACAAACGCCGTTCACTAGGCGTGGGCGTCATCAACTACGCTTACTACCTGGCTAAAAATGGCACCAGCTACACCGACGAAGCCGCGCTGGGCCTGACCCACCGCACGTTTGAGGCGATTCAATATTACCTGCTCAAAGCCTCAGTGCAGTTATCCCGCGAATTTGGCCCATGCGGTGCGTTTAACGAAACCACCTACGCCAAAGGCATTTTGCCGATTGATACCTATAAAAAAGCCCTCGACGCCGTCTGCAACGAGCCATTGCTGCTCGACTGGGAAAGCCTGCGCGCCGAGATTCAGAAAGATGGCCTGCGCAACTCTACCCTGACTGCGCTAATGCCTTCTGAGACGTCCAGCCAGATCGCCAACGCCACCAACGGTATCGAGCCACCGCGTGGCCTGGTTTCTGTCAAGCAGTCCAAAGACGGTATCTTGCGTCAGGTGGTGCCAGAGATTGAGCGCCTGCGTGACCAGTATCAGTTACTGTGGAAAATGCCGAACAACGAGGGGTACCTCAAACTGGTCGGTGTGATGCAGAAGTTTGTCGACCAATCCATTTCTGCCAACACCAACTACGACCCGACCCGTTTTGAAGGCGGCCGCGTGCCTATGAAGCAGTTGCTCAAAGACTTGCTGCAAGTGTACAAGCTAGGCATTAAAACGCTGTACTACCATAACACGCGTGATGGTGCGACTGAAGGTGGCACTGAGGCGGAAGATGATGGTTGTGCTAGCGGCGCCTGCAAAATTTAAATAAGCATTGACTCAGTGGCTGCGCGGGCAAATTGCTGCGTTGTGCGGTGCGCGAAATCCTCATGTACTCTCGCGTACATCCCGGTTTCTGTGCTCCGGGCGCCTTGCACTTCCTCCGGCTCGCTCGCTTACTCAGCATTTATTAAGTGGCTGCGTAAGTTGAGGCGTAGCTCTATGTAATACGATTCATGCGCAGAAGCGCATGGATTTAAGGGGTTTGAACAAAAACGAATAAGTGAGCGAGCGGGATGAAGTACAAGGCGCCCGGAACGCACGAACCGAGACAGTACAAATAGTACGGCGAGGTTAGTAGTACCGCGTAACGCAGTAATTCGCCCGCGCAGCCACTTATCACTCAAGGAACACAGATGGCCTACAGCATCTTTACCAAAACCGACAACGACCAACTCAAAGAACCCATGTTTTTCGGCCAACCCGTCAATGTGGCGCGGTATGACCAGCAAAAATATCCTGTGTTCGAGAAGTTGATCGAGAAACAACTGTCCTTCTTCTGGCGTCCAGAAGAGGTCGATGTGTCGCAAGACCGCGCCGACTACCAAGGCCTGCCAGAGCATGAAAAGCATATTTTCATCAGCAACCTGAAGTATCAGACGCTGCTCGACTCCATCCAGGGCCGTAGCCCCAATGTGGCCTTGTTGCCACTGGTGTCTCTGCCCGAGCTGGAAACCTGGATTGAAACCTGGGCGTTTTCTGAGACCATCCACTCGCGCTCATACACCCACATCATCCGCAACATCATCAATGACCCATCCGTCATTTTTGACGATATCGTGCGCAATCAAAACATCACCGCGCGTGCGTCAGATATCGCCCATTATTACGACGAGCTGATTCAGCAGACCATGCTGTATTCACAGCTGGGCGAGGGCAATCATGTCATCAACGGCGAAACCAAAGTGGTCAACAAGCGCGAGCTGAAAAAGCTGCTTTACCGCTGCCTGATGAACGTGAATATTCTCGAAGCTATCCGCTTTTATGTCAGCTTTGCCTGCTCGTTCGCCTTTGCCGAGCGCAAGGTGATGGAAGGCAACGCCAAAATCATCCGCCTGATTGCGCGTGACGAAGCCCTGCACCTCACCGGCACCCAGCACATTCTCAATATCATGCGCTCCGGGCAAGACGACCCCGAGTTCGCCGAGATTGCCGCCGAGTTGCACACTGAGTGCTTTGAGATGTTTAAAACCGCTGCCGAGAAAGAAAAAGAATGGGCAGAATACCTGTTTAAAGATGGCTCCATGATTGGCTTGAACAAAGACATTCTTTGCCAATACGTGGAATACATCACCAACACCCGTATGGCCTCAGTTGGCTTGCCACCGGCATTCCCCAATGCCAAAAACAACCCGATTCCATGGATCAACACCTGGCTTGCATCAGACACCGTACAAGTGGCGCCGCAAGAGGTAGAATTAAGTTCATACCTGATTGGTCAGATTGATTCGGAAGTATCCGCCGACGACCTGAACGATTTTGAACTCTAATAAGTGGCTTTGCGGGCAAATTGCGGCGTTGCGCGGTACTCACAACTTCGCCGTACTATCTGTACTGTCTCAGTTGTTGCGTTCCGGGCGCCTTGCACTTTATCCCGCACAGTCACTTATCGATTGTTTCGCTATTAAGCTTGAAAAGACTTTTTTACCGTGATCAGCATCCGCAGCCAGCACAGCCGCTTTAGCCTGCTCCCGCAAGAAACCCTGCTCGAAGGCCTCGAACGCACCGGCCACGAAGTAGAGTATCAATGCCGGAGCGGTTTTTGTGGTGCCTGCCGCGTGCGCATGCTCGATGGCGAAGTCGATTACGTTGAACTGCCACTCGCCTTTATCGCCGCCGATGAAATTCTCCCATGCTGCTGCGTGCCTAAGTCTGACCTCTGGCTAGACTGCGAACTCCGCTTTGACCTGCAAACCGCCCAGATGCAAGACGATATGTTCCCAGCACAACAATCCCTGTTTGATGAAGACCTGCCAACGGTAGACACGCCCGTGAAAAAACTGCTGCGTAGAAGAGTGGTTAAAAATAACGTGCAGGCCAGCAACCTGTCATTGTTCTAATAGCCTCTTAATTGGCTTTTGCCAAAGGCTTAGGATGCTCCAAACGGATTAAGCAAAGGCACATCAAAACGCTCAAAATCCCGGACATTGCGAGTCACCACAGTGAGTTTGTGTCTCAACGCCGTAGCGGCAATCATGGCATCTTCATATACTGTGTCAGATTGGCGATGCATCAAGGTTGCCCATAGCCTGAAAGTCGCTGCATCCATCGTTAACACATTGTAAGTAAGCGCGACCTGATCCGCCCAAGTCTCTATGGCTGCTGCTTTCTGGCTATCTTGTTCACGGGTGATTTCGATACCTGCTTGAATTTCGCCGAGAGTCACGGCGCTCAGATATAAGTCTTCATCTGCAACTTCTTCTAGCCATGCAAGAACGCCACCATGTGGTCGAGGTTTGCGCAGTTCAGAAACGATGTTGGTGTCGAGTAAATACATATGTGTATTTACAACGGCGAAACTACGCGACGATTCGCGTTACCACGTGCAGGTATGATCAAGTCAATACGATCATCCTCTGCCAGCAGCAAAGCCTTGAGTGAAGGGCGCGCAGTATTGTTTAAGCGCTTCCACTCAGCCATGGGGACCAACACTGCTGTTTCTGTCCCGCGCCGTGTGACTACCTGCGGCCCCTCGCTCAAGCAGGTGTCCAACAGTTCACTAAAACGCGACTTTGCATCTTGTACAGGCCAACTGTTCATAGTGCACCTCCAAAAATTTAAAATGACTAGTTATCTGACTAGTTTAAGATGATTTGGTTTATTCTACAAGTATCTGGATTTATGCAGATCCGTGCTTGCTGTTAAAGGCTTTACTCAAGCGCTCATCAGTTTTAAATTAGAGTAACTCACATTTTGTCTGTCTAAACCCTTATGAAAATCATCAATATCAGTGCAGCAAAAACACAGCTTTCCAAATTGATTGATCAGGCTGTAAAAGGTGAGGCTTTTATTATTGCCAAATCGGGCAAACCGCTGGTTAAAGTCATTAAATTAGATATCACTGAAAAGCTCGTTACCAAACGCATCGGTTTTATGAAAGGTCAAATTCAGGTTCCAGATGACTTTGACGTCATGGGAAAGCCTGAAATCACCCGCCGATTTGAGGGGACGT
>CAKZJM010000105.1 GCA_936943315.1 uncultured Methylophilus sp.
ATCAACATGTGATGGCGCCCAAGGCACATTAGGGTCTGGATTAAACTTTAGTGAACCTACCTCTTGCTATGTACAGATTGCAAGCAGCTGCTCTGGCAGATTAAAAACGCAATTAGGCCAACGAAAAATATACTTTAACAACAACAGCGCATTGGTGGCTTTTGAAGCAGACAGCTTGCCTGTGCAACATCGGACGGCGTTAAACAGTGGATACTTGGCATTGAGTCAAATGCAAGGGTTATCTGCAAGTGATCCCAAAATTACTGATGCAGCAAAAGTAACAAAACTAGTGGATTATCTCAAAGGCAATAAAACTTACGAAGATACCAGTTTGAATGCAGTACCAGAGAATAAGCTATTCCGGGAGCGTCAAGCTATCTTAGGAGACATCTCACAATCACGCCCCAGTTATTTCAAAACGGCCAATGTCAATTATCTGGATGCGAACTATAAAAACTATAAGACTTCATCTTCAACACGAACCCCAGCCGTTTATGTAGGGGCAAACGATGGGATGTTACATGCGTTTAATGCTAACAATGGCAACGAACTCTGGGCATTTATTCCAACACCTGTAATAGCCAATCTGGCCAATCTTGCAGATAAGGCTTATGGTGCTAACTACCATACCAATTATGTCAATGGTAGCCCAGTGGTGGCTGATGTATGTGTAGCCGGTTGTACAGGGACAAGTGCGGTGTGGCGGACTATTCTTGTCTCCGGGCTCAATGGTGGAGGCCGAGGATATTTTGCATTGGATGTGACGACCCCCGAGTCACCTGTATTGCTGTGGGAGTTTTACGCTCAAAGTTCTGGTGCAAACAGCAACATTGGATATACATTCGGAAACCCGGTGATCACAAAAATGCAAGACGGGCGCTGGGTTGTGTTGCTGACCTCTGGCTATAATAATGGCACCTATGCAAGCAAAAAAAGTGATGGTACTTTTGTGGATAACAGTCCGATAGGTGATGGTGGGGGTTATTTGTATGTCTTGGACGCAAATACCGGCGCTTTGCTGAAAACACTGGCCACTGGAGAGGGTAGTGCGGCATCACCGAGCGGCCTGGCAAAACTTTCAGCTTACGCCGAACAAATGTTTGAAAATAACACTGCAGTGAATGTGTATGGCGGTGATTTAAATGGCAACATTTGGCGGTTTAATATCAATACGAATGCTGTTACCAAAATAGCCACTTTAAGGGATGGTGATGGTAATGCGCAAAAAATTACCACTCAACCAGAGTTAGGCAAAATAGGCAATAACGTTGTCGTGATTGTAGGCACCGGTAAATTCCTCGAGCCGGCCGATTTAACAAATACTCCTCAAAACTCTGTATACACCTTTAAAGATAATGGGCAGACCGCTGCAGTCGGACGCAATAATCTGATTATGCAAACCTTGGGCAGTGACCGCAAAGTGACCTTGAATTCAACTTCCGTAAATTTTGATTCGGGCTATGGCTGGTTTCTAGATTTCTCGTTAGGTGAACGAGTGAACTTGGATCCTTTACTGTTAAACGGCGTGATACTCATGCCTACCATGGTGCCAAGTAGCCAGGCTTGCAGTGGTGCCGGTTATGGCTGGTTTAATTTCTTTGATTACAAAAAAGGTGGGTCAATGTTAGCCAGCGGGATTGTCTCCGAACAGATGACTACACCTGCCGTTGGCTACAATATTGTTTATGATGGCAATGGTGTGCCACATGTTGTTGTGACAGGCAGTAATGACCCAACACCGCAGCAGTTAAAAATGGATGAGCAAGTGTTTGGTCTTTCCGGGACAACGCAGTCCTCAGTGATCTTTAAACAAAAAACCAATGGCAGCTATGGCACCAAACAAAGCTGGCATGAGTTAATACAATAGCCCAAAAGCAAAAAGCCCCGGTTCGGGGCTTTTTTATTAAGAGGTTTATTTCACCTTTTTCGCAAACGCATACAAGATGACACAAATTGCGACTACGACTCCAATTAAGGTATAGATGCCTAACGCGCCTAAAAACATAGTGCCTCCTATCAACTGATGGTCAGGCTTTTATTCTAGGCAAAGACTAGAGCAGTGTCTAGCCAGTCAATCTGGCGAGATGTGTTCAATTCACTATATATGAGGCTGATCGCCAGCGCATAGCGTTTGGCGCTAATTCAGGTGAGGTCCGCAGGTGTTATACGACTTCGAGAGACAGTTCAGCGGGTTTATAAATCGCCAAAATATTATTGTCTGTCGCAATATCCTCGGCCAGATACATAATGTCTTGTGCCGTCATTAATTCTGGCATGCTGGCGGTATAGGTCAGGGGTTCATCTTGCCATTCGTTCATGATTTTTCCTTTTATTTGCTTTAGGATATAGCTGTTTAACGTCACCTTTTTTTGATTCTTAAGCGCCTATTCGTTTTTGCTTAGTCATACTTGGTGACTTTGGTTAAAGCTATGTTAACCAGTCTGTGTGAACCTTTAATGAAGTTGCTGTCAGCTTTAAAGCGTGACGGGCCTGCTGGTTCATTCGCAATAAAATGGTGGACAATATTTGCACTTGCAAGTTGAGGAGTGAAAGTTAAATGAAAGTCTCTCGTGTGGTGGTTGTGGTGGTTTTGTTGCTGGTAGGCTACGCAGGCGTTTGGTATTGGCAATCGTTGACTGAAGTAGACCAGTCGGCGACACAAAGTGACCTCGCCCAGGCGACTAACCAGTGTGACTTGATTGCCAGTAAGGCGGCGGCAGAGTTGCCTGAGCGGTTGCCCTTTCAAAAGTTGGAGAAGGCGGCCAGGCAGTCGCGCGTGTTAGATCGTTGCATGCAAGACCGGGGCTATCAGGAAAATCCGGCCTGGGTGCGCGAAGTGAATAAAAAAGTGCCGGATATTGCGCGTGAGCAAGGGCTCTCAGAGAACGAGGCCTTTGAAACATTGCGGAGACAGGCGATG
This sequence comes from uncultured Methylophilus sp., assembly GCA_936943315.1. GTDB lineage: Bacteria > Pseudomonadota > Gammaproteobacteria > Burkholderiales > Methylophilaceae > Methylophilus. The sequence goes on from CAKZJM010000105.1 coordinate 2,921, forward strand.
TTGCAGGCAGATGAAAAGTCACCCGCCTACTGGCGCAAGCGGTCGTGACGCGGTCTCATTTTGGGCTTAAATTATCTTTTCTGGCCTAGATAATCGGTTTTGCCTAAGGGCACGCCCAGATGGCGAAGTATGTTATAGGCCGTGGTGGTATGAAAATACACATTTGGCATGGCCCATTTTTCCAGGTAATCCAGGCCGCTAAACGTCAAATCCACTTTGCGGATGGTGAGTACAATTTCTTTATTCTCTGCGCCCTCAAGCTGATCCGGCTGAATCTGTGTCAGAAAGTCCAAGGTTTTATTGATGCGGGCATAGAGCATCTCAAAGCTGGTTTCATTATCCTCGTATTGCGGAATCTCCAGGTTCGCTAAGCGGGCGCCCGCCCCTTTACTCATATCACTCACCAGTTGCACCTGTTTTGTCAGTGGATACATGTCTACAAATAACCGGGTGTTTAGCAGCACTTCTGGCGCCACGTTTTTTTGTTCAGCATAACGTTCGCCTTCTTGCAAAATGTGTTTCAGGTTGTGCAGGTTACGAATCAACGGTGCGATGCTGACGTCATATAAATGCATGGTGGGTCCTTTAATAATCATAACGCCGGTATTGTAACGCTTCTGCAATATGCCCATCACTGATCCTCTCTGAACCGGCAAGATCGGCAATGGTTCTGCTGACTTTGAGAATACGATGATAACTGCGGGCTGAGAGCGAGAATTTTTTGACGGCTGTTTGTAAAAGATGGCTTGCTTGTTCACCCAACTGGCAAAAGGTCGAAATCTCTAATGGCCCCAGGCCCGCATTCGGCTTGTGTTGGCGTTGCAATTGCCGTTGCCTGGCCATCATCACCCGTGAGCGCATGTTCTCGCTACTTTCACTGGCCTGATGTTGGCCAAGCTCCTCAGGTTTCAGTGCTGGCACATCAATGTTCATATCAATGCGGTCTAACAGCGGCCCAGAAAGTTTGTTCTTGTAACGCAAAATTTGCTCAGGCGTGCAACGGCAACGCTGGTTGTAGTGGCCGTAATAACCGCACGGGCATGGGTTCATGGCTGCAATCAGCTGAAACTGTGCCGGAAAAGTCGCTTGCCTGGCCGCCCGCGAGATCGTGATGTGTCCACTTTCCAAGGGTTCTCGCAGTACCTCAAGTACTTTTCTGTCAAATTCGGGCATTTTGCTTTTTACCATGCTTTACAATAAATGTAGTCCATATCTTGATAAGCCACTACTTTTTTGTTGTATGCGAATTAACTGGAAACTCCTGAATGCGGTCGACAGTAATCCGGATCAGCTCGTGATGGAAGATAAAACTTACTGATTTTCTCTGCCAACGCTCTCTTAAAGGTCAATTTTAGCGTGCTTATTTTCTTCGGTAACCATTGATATCAACATGGCGAGATCTGTTTGATCAGTGTTTATTTGTTGATCTTCTGAAGACTCATTAAACAAACTTGAAATTAATTTGAGCTCCAGATCTTGTGGGGATAATCGGGCTATTGCCGCCAATTGATCGGCAGTTGGCAGGCCGTGATCAGAAGAGTATGCAATTTTTAACGAATTTCTTAAGCTAATGAGTACTAACTGAATCAACGCTTCAATAGATGTTGTACCAGTGATTGTCATGAGCGCATTAGCTGTTTCCAAGCTAACTGAGGTCTCAGTGTCGCTTTCAAAATGTATAGTTATTTGCGTAGAGTGCGCTTTCATGTGAATCTGCATTCAAGGGTCACTTGTTCGACAACAGCGCATACCACTTTAATACGCCTGAGACCCGGGTGGACTTTTTCTGTTACGATGATCATGCCTGCAGCTTGCATAGCATCAATATCGCGCTTTACAGTGCTTCTATTTCGCTTAAGTCTTTTTGCTAGAGCAGTAATTGACCCAGGTTCTTTCTTGATAGCTCTGAATAAATTTAATCTTGCACCGGAAATTAGTTTTATAAGGTCACTTGGATCTTCAAACGTTAGAATTAGTTTACTGGGGGCTGGCTTACTTGCATCTAACGCTCTAGAAATGAGAACCCCTCTTTTGAAAAAGTCTGCATCAGATCCAGTTTTGATTGGGACTTTCTTCATTTTTGTTCCCTTAAGGCGTGTAGAAGATTGAGCGCACTAATAACCACTTAGCTGAACTTTAAGATTGTATCGAATTTAAGATTTAGTAAATCTCCACCAAACCCACCAAGATCGTAATCTAAAAACTTACCGATTTCAGTTTCAAATCGGTAAATAATATTCGCGTAATCTTCAATTTGGTAGATCGCTTTTGAAATCGACCTCAGCCTTTGAATAGACCAGCTTTCAGTCTTATTCAAATTAGCTGGGGTTACAATGTAAGTCTTCTCAATCTCATTCATGCTTGCAAAATGATGAAGATTAATTACATCACCAATTAGGTGAGTCGATCTGAAAGTCGCCTCCACAGAGCCCTTTTCAAATTGAGGTACCTCGCACATAAACCAGGGCGAAAACGAAATAAGTTCCACACCAGAGAAGTTAAATGAATCCTCCCAAAATGAAGGAATGAAGTTGTCTTTGTTGGCAATGAACATGAGGTCAAACACAATATTATGAACAATATATCGTTCATTATCTCAGTATGTTATTCAAAGATATACTAATTCTTTAAATATAACAGCTTGCCATTAATAGTATAAATACATGGCCCACTCCTAAATGACCAATATATTGCGTGGTTATATATTGGTCGGTAAGCAAATATTCAAGCTTCCTTTTGACTGGAAGTTTGCTGTGGATATTAAACAAGCATTTGGGAAAACTTTCGCAAAAGCAAGAAAGAGTGCGAAGTTGGTACAAGACGATTTTGAGCAGGTTAGCTCAAGGTCTTACATTAGCTATATTGAGCGGGGTAAGGTTTCAATTAGTTTGGAAAAGTTAGATGAATTGTCTGAAGTCGTTGGTCTGCATCCCGTCTCTTTATTGTTTCAGACTTACTTATCAACTGACAAAGATAATTCTGCGTTAGATTTGATTTCTAGGATTATGGCGGATCTTAAAAGATTTGAAGAGTAACCATTATGAAATGATTTCACTCTCACATCCTAACTGATAGCAGTTGCAAACTTCTATTGCCTGGAGCTTTGATTATGTGGCATAGAGCTTCCAATTATTTACGATCTGTCGTTATACATTCGCATGTATCTTGCTGCATATTTTGAAGAAGTCTTTGCTACATTAAATGATCATTAGGGCGTCCGGCCCCTGATTGGCTCCAAAGGAGTGTTATCAGTGGTTTGAGTGCCCGACTTCACCAAGCCATCTTGGAACTGAAGGAATGTGCCAACCTCGATGATATCTAAGGGATAGTTTTTGTTTAGATAGAACATTAATATGGAGTTCGCAACTGTGTCGCCCGTTGGGTCGATTAACGCGAATGCTACTAAACTAGGGACTATGTTTTCTTTATCGTGGGCACCGTAAACAGCTTTTAAGTGTAGCTCAAGTATCCATACTCGCTTAGGAAGATGCATCGTCCTAAGTTCGTCTTGCAGCTCTTTTGGCATAGTTGTTGTTGTTGCCCAGGTTCTGAGTTTCCGTTTTTCAACTAATAGAACTCTAATAGCAATATCTGATGCGGACAGTTCGAGTGCTTCTTTATCTGCAGCGGTAGCAAAGCCTTCATATATATCTGAAACGACAGTTAAACCAATACTTAACGCCTCCTCACCAGACATGAAAACATCAGCTGGTAACAATGGCAATGCGTACACCATTTGTTCCATTGAGTAACCTGTGCCACCTCCAGATGAAGAAGGAAACGGCATGTATGGACCAGAATTATCATTATTGATAATGAAGTCTGGAATCCAACTCGAAGCATGTACTAACCTTAAATCTAGGCTTGCTGAATTTGAGACCTCTACCGTCTGGAATTCTGTGGTGTTGGCATTCCATGTATGGCCAACTGCAACAACTGCATGTCCGCCAATTTTATGGATTAGTAGTAAAACGACTGGTATTTCAGATTCAATGTATGGGTGGATAGTTCGTTTTGCTGTTTGAACATCAGCAGGATTCATGGCATCTAGGCTTTGGTTATGCCACTGCCCTAACCAAATAGAATGTGGAGAATAACCTGCTGACCTAATCGCTTCCATCATTTGAATCTGAGTTAATCCTTGGCGATTCGGTTTGATACGTCCGTTGGCGTTATAGCGAGTAGCAGCATCTGTAATTTGTGCGGGATCGTGAGCTCGATCACCTTCCCGTTTACGGAGTGTTCTTAGGGCCATCCAAATGGAGGCTTGAGCACATGCGCCTACAGCATTATCTTGCTGCATAAATGGTGTTCCGAAGACAGACAATTCTCTGCCCATAATATGCACAGGAAATTTATCGGCGCTTCGTATAAATCCAGGTACGACTTCTGAGCTTAAGATTGTCGCACCTACTGGACTCGTAATAACTGGTCTGAGAGTAATAAAACCTAAATAATGTTCAGGTGGTGTCGAGTCAATATATTCCAGTTGGGTTAACTCGGTGGCTTTAGACTCTTTGAAGAAGTGCAGTCTTGTACAGTAGCGACTGACTTCATTGAATTGCTTGCTGTAGTACGAGCTATATTCTGCTAGAAAATCTGGATCAAGCACTTTGTGTTGAGCCATTATGGTTATTGCGCCAGCCTGAAAAAGCGCTTCACAGCATTTTAGTAATGGATTCTGAGTGTCAACAGATTGTTGAGGTTTACGGCGTGAAATGGACTCAAGTTCTGAATATACAATACTCAGAAGAGAATTATAGTCCGTGATATTGTGAATTGTTATTCTTGGATCCATAAAAAAGCCGTCCTATGACGGCTCTATTATCCAATAAAAATCAAAAGACTGTAATATTTAATGACTCTTCTACAGCTCGTCTTTGTTCATTACGAATTTCTTCAATTTTGGTCGAAATCTGATTAGAAAGATTGTTTCGAATTTCCTGTGCTTTATCTTCAGGCATCGGAACGGTTTTGCTTTCACTCTTTGCTACTTCAAGAACGAATAAACCTAGATTAGACATGGTTAACTCCAATATTTAAGCATGATAACGACGCTTAATCTGTAAAGTTTAATAACTATGTTTTAATTTGAAACCTTAGATGAGATAAAGGTTTCTTGTTGTTATTAAATAATCACGCAAAAAAATAGAGATTGCTATCAATCTCGACTTAAGTATCTATATTGTTTGCAAATTATCTCTTTGACAATTTTGGTTGTCAATAACGGGACCTTGTGAATGCGATGACTTCGATGGCTGCGAATGGCGCTTAATCTTTAGGCGTTGCCTTATGGCGCGTGCGGAAGATTATTGGTGTAGTTAAGGTGGATTTTGGAAGATATCGGCTAAGAAGTGCGTTCATTTGCATTTTAGGCAGATGTTTATTCGATCTTTAAAAGATTCCGCTAATAATCTTTTAGAAAAATGTATCTTTTTTGTAACAAGCGCAACAAATTCGATGAGTTTGGATCAGTTCGAAGAATTTTCAGTAAGAACAAGTTATTCGTTTGGAGCGATAACTTGTTTTTAGGGTTATTGAAAAAAGCGAGATATTTTTCTGAAAAGAGTGATGATTAAATTCTGATCGATCTTCTCGGGCTGAGCGTTAGAGTTCGGACGATGATTCTCTTGCATATCGGCAACCTTGTAGTGCTGAGATTTTGCGTATTTGTCTCTTTTCCTTACTTCGTCGATTTCTTCTTTGGTAAATTTCCCAGACCATTTGATGCTGCCATTTTTGATCCAGTAATGGGATTGACAAGGAAAGCTCCAATTCCCGATTGAAGGATGTAACGAAACATTCTCACCGTCAAACATTAGCTTCCAGTCAGTGGGGGATAGTGGTGTCACGACTTTTTCTCCGCAGCCACAACAACAGCTATGAATCGCTGTTCCATACGCCATGGAAACGTAAATGACTCCCTCTTCTAAAGAGGGAGGCATAAACTCTACGAACTCTGGTTTAAGAAATTTAGTTTTCATTTTCACATTCACTTAAGTACAAGTTTGTATCGACTGTGTAAGTCGAATGATGCTCGTTTTCGTGATCATGGTAAAAACCACTGAGTTTTTTCCATTTAATGACTGCAAGTGATGCGTTTAATGAGTTCAAATCCGCGATCTGAATATTCTGTGCATACTCATCATCATCCCTGTCATGGAGCGATACTTTTCTAGCAACGTGGTCACGTTTGGTCTGGGTGCTTGTTGTGACACGTACTGTAGCAATTAAGGCATCGTTTATTGCTTGCACACCAATTCCAACATCTATAAAAGATGTACCGTCACCTTCAAGTTTTGCGATAAGCAGTTTTTTAATCTCTCCCTTATCAATGCATATGAAAACGAAATCAAAGTCAGGTAACTCATTGATGTTGGACTCATTGAGATATTCAGAATGCGCAATTATGTTTTTATGCATATTTGAATAGATGCTTCTGAAGTGATCTACTTTGAAGCTTTGTGCATTTAACTGCTCAAGACTAACTGCACCTGGCGCCCGAAAGGCATTGTGCTGTAGAAATTTATCGCCATCATATAAATGAATTTCAGCCACAGGTGTTTTAGCTACTAAATCCAATACATATGATCCAGTGCCGCCAAGCCCAATAATCGCGATCTTTTTATGTTTGAATTTATCGTTTATTGTTGAAATACCAGCTCTGCTAGACCATGAGTCTAGATAGTGAAAAACGGATTCAGAATCGACCGATTCAATAGTCTTAAACGTACATGCACTCAATCCAGTTGGTGCTGAAATGATGTCGATATAGCGTTTCATTTTTTCGTAGTAATTGGGATAGCCGAAGCCATCACGAGGTTTACTAGAAAATGAATGGTTTATTTCAACACCTTCTGCCAAGGTTTGATTGTGGGATGCGTGTCTAAAGCCTTCGATAGGTGACCCATCTTTGTGGCAAGGGTAGTCACCTTTAAACATTCCCACATGGGTGTCAGGCTTGGTTGTGACATTGCCCGCAAGATGAAGGGTCGAAACCAAAGTGCCATACTTCAGTTCTCGGTTCGAGTTAATATAAGGTACGCCTGAAATCAATAAGTGGCCTGATTTTATTTGAACCTCATATCCTTCATCACGTAACCTTTTTAGGTCGGGACTATGATTTATCAGTTGGTGTGACATTGAATACCATGCCTTTCTTTGCTTTAACTGTATCGCCAACATCCATAGATCCTTGTTGATTAGAGGAGGGGCCTTTTCTGTATGTGACGGTGTAGATTACATTGCTACCAACAACCGCACCAGGGAAGCCTAGTTGAACCACCTCTAAATAGGTTAGATCTTTGTCTTCTACTGTATGCTGGGTAGCATTTACGATGATTGTAATTTCGTGGCCCTTTGCTTTGTCTGCTTGTGATTCTTTTTCAATTTCACTCATGATGTTCTCCGTTAAAAACTATATTCATATACTGCATAATTGAAAGGGCTACGAAAGGATGGCATTCAGACATTTAAAAAAAGAATATTTTTTTGTCTGCGACTGGGGTTTTTAGAGCCATACATTCTATGGAACATAAATTGGCGCTGAGCGATAAAAATTTAGAAGATTTTTTAACCATATCTGAAATAAAGGTAGGCTTTGACGCTTTTACTGAAGCTCAATGGATAAAGCTTGGTAAGACAGCAAATAACCTATGCAGAGGTTTGCCAATTGAGGGTGCTGATCTTTTACATATCGTGATCTGCAGAGCTCTTGAGGGTAGGCGGAGATGTCGAAGAGAGTTGCCGATGGAGGTCTTTATTTATCATGCAATGGAAAGTGTTGTGGATGCTTTTATTAAGAGGCGTAAATCAGACCCCTTGGAGAACACGATACATCCATTAGATAGTGAGGATGCTATAGAACTGATGGATATGCTGGACAGCAGGATTGGCACACCTGAAGAAGAGATGATTGCCAACCAAACACTGCAAGCACTCAAACAGTTATTTGAGGGGGATGAAAGGTCCATGGAAATTTTGACTTATCAAATGGACAATTTGCAGCCCGCAGAAATACAGAAGCTAATGGAATTAACACCCGTACAGTATGCAAGTGCCTTAAAGGCAATTAGGCGTAAGTATGACAAGTTAGGGTTACAGGAATCGTTATGACTAAACAATCAAAGCAATCTATTGAGCAGTTATTCAATATAGCTAAAGCGGTATCACATCAGGTGATAAAGCTGCCTGATAGAGAGGTACTAGATGAAGACAATGACTCTTTTACGAAGAGTGAGGGCTTTATGGCGAAGAGAGCATATCTAAAAGCGCTCCAGACAGTAGGTGCCAAAGATACTAAGCAGGTTGAACCAAAGGTGCCAAGTTTCAATTTAGCGAATACTCTAATGAAGGGAGTGAGTGTAAAGGTGGCGCGGCAAAAACTCATGGGACTGAATGCGGCAAATGATCCCTCGTTACAATTAATTGCGAATTCAGCCAACCTCTTGAATGATGAGGAAATATTAAAAACCTACCAAGCCCTTTTATCTGCAGGGCTATTGGATATCGGGTAACTGGACTTCAGCCGCTCTGCTAGACACATCATAATTTCTAAAACAGAACGGCTGAAGTCCAATGTGGCCAAATTTTGAGGGTTGAAATATTTGTTGTCGTCAGAAACTTACCTCAAGATTCAGCGTCACTATAAGTTGGTAAGGTTGCTAAAGTTTTGCAAACCATCTACCTTCGTAGCATGTAACTTCGGGTGTGTCCCACCAAACCCTAGTGCTTATGCTGGTGATGTAAATCAGGGAAATGCTGGTGACTGTGATTTAATGCCATATGTTC
>CAKZJM010000106.1 GCA_936943315.1 uncultured Methylophilus sp.
CTTGCGAGCTGTAGTCTTTTAGAAAGTTGTAACCATCCACCACGGTCACCATGGTATCCAGTTGTGCCACATCCCCGAGTGAAGTGCCGTCTTCATCAGCAAAGGTAAAGGTTTCAGCAATCGGCAAGGGCTCGGAGATGCCGGTGGTTTCAATCAGCAGATAATCAAAGCGGCCTTCTTTGGCCAGCCGGGTGATTTCGACCAGCAGGTCTTCACGCAAGGTGCAGCAGATGCAACCGTTGCTCATCTCCACCAGTTTTTCTTCCTGGCGCGAAAGCTCGGCGCCGCCGTCACGCACCAGTTGCGCGTCAATATTCACTTCGGACATGTCATTGACAATCACCGCGACGCGCTTGCCTTCACGGTTGTTGAGAATATGGTTGAGCAGGGTGGTTTTACCTGCCCCTAAAAAGCCGGAGAGCACGGTGACGGGGAGTTTTTGCATGGTTGTTCCTAACTGAGTCGAGCTTAATGGTTAAATTGGCGTTCGCGGCGTTCATGCCGCTCTTGAGCCTCTAGGCATAATCGGGTGGTGGGCCGTGCCAGCAATCTTTGCAGGCCAATTTTCTCCCCGGTTTCTTCACAATAACCGTAGCTGCCTTCCTCAATCCGCCGCAGTGCAGCATGGATGGTTTTAAGGTGCTTGCGTTCACGGTCACGTGCGCGTAGCTCTAGCGAGTGATTTTCTTCCTGGGTGGCCCTGTCGGCCGGATCAGGCGTTTCCTGTTGGAGTGAGAGATGTTCACTGGTTTGGCGCATATTCTCTTGCAATAGCGCCAGTTCAGTTTCCAGTGTCTGTTTAAAGAAAGTCAGCTGTGCCTGGCTCATATAAGCTTCATCAGGCATGGCGAGTAATTGAGTTTGACTGAGAACAGGTTGACTAGACATATTGGCAACTTTGTTGCATTGCAATTTAGTTGCATATTAACGCGCGGTGAACTTATTTGCAACAGTGTTGCATGGTTGTGCAAATAAGCGGATGAATGGAGCGGTTTTTATTCCGTGGTGTTGCAAGCTAAGCGAACAAAGTAGGAGGAAGACTGAATCAAGCGGATTTGACCGTCTCCAGTTGACGCTGCAATTACTTTTTTGCGAGTTTGCGTAAGAAGAAGCCCATGCATTTGGGCAAAGGTGTTTTACTGAGCCACCAACGGTGATCTGCCACCAGTGGGTAGAGTCGAGACAAGATGGGTCTCAATCTGCGGCTGCTCCAGAATGTTGCCAGGGAGGTATATCCAGTCACGCTATAAGCCACAGCAAAAACGTCTACGCCGGAGATCCATCGTCCGGTCGCGTCCTGGGCGTGAATCCTGCTCATCATGGCCTCTCTGGTCACCGGGCAACTGGCAGGAGGCGCCATGCCGGTGTTTGAGCAATCAACCAGCAATAATTGCTCATGCCTGTCAGCCGCTTTTATGGCTTCCATTTCTGTGCGACACAACGCGCAAGACGCGTCGTAATAGATGGTCAGTGGAAAAGTAATTTCAGGCAGTATCAGGTGATCAGCGCGGGCATTCATCAAGTGGATGTTTTAACTAGAATGACAGAACATTGCTTCTGATTCAAAATCATCGCCAAATGTTCCTGCATGCCATGCATTCATCCAGCGGCTGTTTGCACTGACGCGTTTTGTTGGCAATCGGGACACAAGCCTTTCAAACTGATCTCGATATGCGATACCTGGTAAGTGTCAAAGATTGCCTGTGGAATATGTGCGGCCAATTCGTGAATACATAATACCGTCCCGCATGACTGGCAATGCAAGTGGGCATGGCCATGATTGCTAAGCAAGCCGGGCGCCGCGCTGCTTGCAACTTTAAAGCTACGCTTAGGGCTGTTAAGCTGGTATTTCCAGGCACGGTCGTCAGTAGAGATTTTATGGATCAGCGCGTTCTCCTGTAACCAGTCGAGCACGCGGTAAACCGTCACGCGGTCAATTTCTTTGACGCCTTGTAACGCGCTGAGAATTTCAGGCTGGCTAAGGGCGGTGTGCGAGTTGAGCAGGGCATTGAGTACGGCAGTCCGCGCTTTGGTTGGGCGCAGACCCGCCTCCATCATCAGTTGTTCGGCACTTTGCATAGCCAAAATTATGAACTACACGACAGCATGGAGCAACCCGCCTTTTGCCGCGCCCAGTCAGGCCGTTTTTGTGCAAACATTTCTTTGCCGGGTTGTACGGTGTAGGGGTGGCGTAATACTTCTAACAGCTCCAGCAAACGGCTGTTGTCACCAGCAGTCGCCAAATCAATGGCTTCTTGCGCCAGGTAATTGCGCAACACATACACCGGATTGGCGGCAGACATTTTCTGCAAGCGTTGCTCGGGGGGTAATCCCGAAGCTTGCACACGTTGTGCATAACGCTCCAGCCAGGCTTGAATATCCTTACCAAAATGCTGCAGACCATGCTCGGTGTAAAACGCTGCTTCAATCGTCGCTAATTGCGGCTGGGTGATCTCCAGGTTGGCTAAGTGGGTAAAGAACAGCGTTTGGTCGACTTCGGCCCGTTGCATCAGTTCAAAAATGTCGTTAATCAGCTCGCCATCGCCGTCTTGCCACTGATCAAACCCGAATTTATTGGCGAGCGCGGTAGTCAGTTCGCGCACATACACCTGGTCAAACACACACAAGCTGCCAGTGAGTTCATGGCCATCAGGCAAGATGGTGTTCAAGGCTTCTGCCAGGCGTTCCAGGTTCCAGCGGGCAATATCAGGCTGGCGGCCAAAACAATAGCGGCGGCCTTGCGCGTCGGTGGTGTTGGGGGTCCAGCCGGGGTCAAAATTATCGACCCAGCCATAAGGGCCATAATCAACGGTCAGGCCTAAAATAGACATATTGTCGGTATTCATGACGCCATGCACAAAACCTACACGCATCCAGTGCGCAATCATGACCGCCGTACGCGCACAAATTTCTTCAAACCAGGCCTCAATCAGTTCAGGGTCCGGGTCATTGATATTCAGATTGAGGCCAGTGGAAGGCCACCAGTTGGCAAAGTCCCGGTCTAGCGTAAAACCGATAAACCGTTTTAACAGGCTGAATTCTTGACGGCTGGCCAGGATTTCAAAGTGGCCAAAACGGGTAAATGAAGGCGCGACGCGGCATACAATCGCGCCAGGCTCCAGTTGTGGATTACCGTTGTAAAACATATCGCGCACCACGCGGTCACCGGTCGTGACCAGGCTCAGAGCGCGGGTGGT
>CAKZJM010000107.1 GCA_936943315.1 uncultured Methylophilus sp.
TATGGACTCTACCTTTCCAGACTCAGCCTGAATGCGGAAGCCTTTCTCAATGGCGAGAAGATAGGCTCCGGCGGTGCGTTTGAAGAGCCCGTCGCCAGACACTGGAACCGCCCCTTGTTATTTGCCATCCCGCCCCACCTGCTCAAGCCGCGCGACAACCTGTTAATGGTGAGAGTCATTGCTCCCGCACACTCTCAAGGCATGTTAGCTCCGCCGCAAATAGATACTTTGGAGAATCTGCAACCGCGCTTTGAAGAAGCAAGATTTATCCGCATCACGTTGAACCAGACGTCCAGTTTGTTGATTGTGGGCATCGGGCTGCTCATGCTAAGCCTGTGGTGGCGTAGAAAACAGGATACCGCGTATGGCCTGTTTGGACTGGCGGCCTTTGTCTGGGCTTTGCAATCCCTCAACTTTTACATCATCACTGCGCCCTTGCCGACTCCGCAATGGGAGTTGTTTGTGAATGCGAGTTTTCAGGCGATTGCTACATTGTGGCTGATCTCATTGCTTGATTTTGTGGGCATCCGCCTCAAGCGCTTTAATCAGTTGCTGTGGGCGATCCTTATCTTGTCTCCACTCAGTTTGTTATGCACACCAGATGCTTACTTTACAGACGTCACTGATGTATGGCACCTAGTGACCATGGGTGTGGTGGTGTTCGGTCTCTGCATGCTGGCAAAAGAAGGCATTGTGCACCGCAACAAGGATGCCAACTTGCTGCTGCTGACCTTGAGCTTGATCCTGCTCTTTGCCTTTCATGACTGGCTGATACACACCAATATGACTGCACTTAACCACTGGGTGAGCAATGAGGAATATCTGATGCAATTCTCGGCGCCCGTACTGTTTTTGATTGTTGGGCTCATGATGACTTCACGGTATGTGGGCGCCCTCAATGATTACGAGCAACTGAATCAGCAACTCGAACAACGCGTGGTTTCCAAGCATGAAGAACTCAATCAGAACTTTCAGCAGTTGCAGTCTATCCTCAAGGAGCAGGCTTCACTGGAGGAGCGCGAACGGATTTATCAGGACCTGCACGACGACTTGGGGGCCAAACTGCTGACGCTGGTATACCGCGCACAAGACAGCAACAATGCCGAACTGGCCAGGTCTGCCCTGCAAGACCTGCGCGATGTGGTTTCACGGGCAGGGACAGAACATATCCCATTGACCGATGCCATGGCCGACTACCGCATCGAGTGCGAAAAACGCTTGAGTGATGTGCATATCCAGCTGGTTTGGCAGATTGAGATGAAGGCAGACCACCTGCTCCTGACACAACCGCAAGTCCTCAACCTGGGCCGCATCATCCGCGAGGCGGTTTCGAATGTGATCCGCCATGCACAGGCGAGCCAGGTCACGGTCAATCTGAGCAGTCACGAAAGCCACCTGTCATTGACCGTGAGTGACAATGGCATCGGGCTGCCCACCCAGTCGGCTAGCAACAAAGGCCGCGGCTTGCACAATATTCAAAAACGCGCGACCTTGCTGGGCGGTGAGGTGCACTTTGCAGCCTTAACCACAGGCGGGCTCAAGCTCTGCCTGCAATTGCCGTTGCACGCATTCGCACAAGCACCTCATTGACACCCCCCATACTGGGGGTGCAAGCAGCATGGCAAACTCTCTAAGATGACTGCTCCAATCATCAGGAGGAGAGAGACATGCACAAATTAACAATCATGACCGCACTCACTGGCTGTTTACTTGCCAGTGCCAACATGGCCCACGCCATGAGTAGCACCCCTATCTTTTGGGGCCCCACGCCCTATCTATCTTCGGGTGATATCCCTGCTGGCTTTTACCTGGGAGGCAACCCGCTACTGTTAGACAATCTGGAAGATGGCTCACTGGATGCATCTATCAGTGCCAGTGACGGTTCAGTCTATGGACCTACCGGGATTGCCGACTCCGTAGATGCCGATGATGGCGACATTAATGGTTTTGGCACCGCAGGGCGTAGCTGGTTTTCAGGCACGGTCACCTTTACTTACACAGGTAGCGGCCCTCTGCCAACGGCCTTTGGCTTGGTCTGGACGGATGGCTCTGGCACCATTACATTCAGCGCAACCGATGCGCTGGGCCAATCACTAGGCTCACAGTCTTTTACGGGCATTCCTGATGACACCTTCGGGGGCACTACCGGCGATGACCGCTTTTTTGGCGTCCAGTTTGCAGGCGGGATCAAATCGATCACCATAGGCACTGGCGGAGGACTGATTGAAGTCGATCATATCCAATATGGGCAGATGGTGAGCAGCGTCCCTGAACCGACCTCTGCACTCTTGCTTAGCCTGGGCTTGCTGGGCCTGACTGGCGTGAGACGCAGCCAAAAACCTAGTGTTTAAGTAGCATATCGGTCGCGGCCCCTCAACCAGTCGAAAACACCACACAATCAAAATAATCATGTCGCCGCGACTACGTGAGTGATGGCACCCCCTGAACTGGGGGTGCATTTTTTAGGATCATTGCACTAGTCTAGAGGCATTCTTAATCTGTGCCCCGACGGGCAAAGGCTTCGTCATGTTGACCATCCAGCGCTACAGCAAACCTTATCCCGCAATCATTGTGTTGGCGGCATGCCTGCCTCTCCAGGCCATCGCCACAGAAATCGCTACCAACATGCGGTTAACTTTCAACGAGATCGCCATCATGAACAGAACCACCTCGATGTCTGTCGATGGCGTGGATATCACGTCTTACAGCAACCAGATTGACAAGCTGTTGACCTTGGACACGAGTACTGCCAACGCACGTTTTTTGAACACTAGGCTTGGAACGTTTAGCAGCGGCAGCATGACGATTGATCTAAGGGGGAATCAATTTATTTCACTGAACGACCCCGGCGTCTCGACATTGCCGGATACCCAACGCACCCTGACGCGGATAGAAGCGGGCGCCACCTTGAGCGGTGGCCTGCTAAACACCCCGGAATCGCTCAATCTTGATGTCACATGGTTTTGCCGTGCAACGGCGCTTTCCTGCACCCGTGAGGAAGTCTATAGCACGTTAAAATTTACGCCCACTCTTTCAAACTCAGCTGCCAATGCCGCTGCACTGGTACAACCCATACGCTTGCAAGCCGGTGGCGCTACCACATTCACCGCTGATGGCGTCACCATTAATTATGCCGGGCTCTCTTTATCAGGCACACTCAATGTGAATGCTACCTTTACCGCCAAAACACGTAGCCAATATGTGGCAGATGCGCTCGCTGCGACACCAGGGGCTGGTGGTGGGGACGCAGCCGCCCGCTGGCATGCTGCCGCGGCCGACATTCAATCCTTGCGTAATAGCGTATTGACGGATGTCGCCGTCGCCAATACGCTGAAAATCGCCCGCACGCCCGAGCTAAAAGAAGCCCAAACAGTGCTCGCCGCCGCCAGAGACAGTGCCACCTTGCTCAATGCAGGCGCGACGGCCCCTACCATGTTCAACTCACCCTTCGACCTCATGCGCCAGCTATGGAACGTCACCGCAACTGTGGACCCCACGCTGGGACGCTCAATGGCGGGCTTTAGCAGCGAAGACCTGACCAGTGACAATGCAGCCCTCTCCCTGGCGGCATTATCGCTGATTGCCAGCGGCAGCAATGAGCATGACTTTGCTTCGCAACTGGACCACGCGCTGGGCGTGCCACTCACGACAAGTGCCGCCGCTCAACTGACGCTGGATGGTGCATTACTTGGGTTGAATAATGCCATGCTGTCTATCTATTACCTGGGCAACAGCAGCAGCGGCTTGGTAGAGCTTAACCTGCCAGATGCAGGTCGCTATGCCCTTTTAAGGAATGGATTATATGACCGCATCAGCTTGCTGGAGGGAAACAGCCTGACGGTGATTGGCGCCAGCGATTATGCCGGTTCAGAAGTGTTGCAAGGTGAGGAAGTGTATATCGGCGAAGTCTCAACTGGATTGCTGGAACTCAGCGGACAAAGCACAGCTTCGCGCTTGCAACTCAACAATATATACGGCAACCAGTTTTTGGTTGTCGCCAGCTGGGCGGTGACCCCAGTGCCAGAACCCAGCCAGGCCTGGTTACTGATGATGGGACTGCCCCTGATACTAAGACGTCGCCAGCCTCATTAACGCATCCCATCTGCTTGAGATTTAACCCCGCTTATCGCGGGGTTTTTAATCAGCACTTTTGCATGCATGATGTTTGCGTCAGCGCAATACGCGGGCATCTATGTTCCATTATTGTTTGCTCCGGGATTGTTCTCCACACACTTATGAGGACGCATGCATGCAACCACTCACCATTTCGCCACCTGGCCGTAAAGTACCGGCAAATCAGTTTGCGCTGTTCAATCTGGGCTTCAGGCCTTTTTTCCTGCTGGCGGCGTGCTTTGCAGCACTCTCGATCGGCCTCTGGGTATGGAAATATGCCAGCGCATCTGCCCCCACCTTAAACACCGTTAGCGCATCACAGTGGCACGCACATGAAATGCTGTATGGCTTTGCGTTTGCCGTGATTGCCGGTTTTTTGCTCACGGCAGTCAAAAACTGGACCGGCCAGCAAACTTTGCATGGCCGCCCACTGATGGGGCTGGTTGCGTGCTGGGCACTGGCGCGGGCCATCATGATGACAACCCCCGCTCTGGTGACATTAGCCGCGGCGTTTGATGCCCTATTCAACCTTTGGCTGCTCATCGCGGTTGCCAGACCGATTATTCAGGTCAAACAATGGCGGCAACTCGGCGTGCTGTCAAAAGTCCTTTTGCTGACCGTTGGCAACCTGGCTTTTTATGCGCAAGCGCTTGGGTGGTCCACAACGGGTGCACACATCGCGCTGTGGATGGGGTTATTGCTGAATGTCAGCCTGATCATGGTGATCAGCCGCCGTATTTTGCCCATGTTTATCGAACGTGGCGTCAAAGAAGAGGTGACGCTAAAAAACTCACTTTGGATAGACCGCCTGTTGATGGTGTGCCTGGCAGCTCTGTTGATCAACATCTTAACGGCCAATACTGAAATCCTGAATATAGTGTTAGGGCTCACTATCAGCCTTAGCGCCGGGTTCAGGTTATGGCGCTGGCATACCCCCGGCATTTGGCAAGTGCCACTGCTGTGGAGTTTTTATTGTGGGCTATGGCTGATTAATCTTGGTTTTTTACTTTTCGCACTGAGTGTTACCGTGCCGGGCATTTCAGTCATTTTGGCGATCCATTGCTGGGCCATTGGCGGCATTGGCGTGATTACCCTGGCCATGATGGCGCGCGTGTCACTGGGGCATACCGGCCGCAATATCCATACCCCACCGCGTAGCGTCATCTGGATATTTGGCCTGGTGATTTTTTCTGCGCTGAGCCGCGTATTCTTGCCTATCGTATTACCCAAGTTTTACCGTTTATCTGTGATGTTGGCCGCCAGTGGCTGGATTGCCGCATTCGGGTTATTTACTCTTGTCTATTGGCCTATCCTCAGTAAACCACGCATTGATGGCACGCCCGGATAAGACTCATTCTTTCCACTTGCGCTAGGCTTTCCATTTAATCGAACAACCGATACTGGCAATCTGTTCCCGTGGGCCGCGACCTGTTTCTGCGACCAGCTTCATGGCCTTGAAGAGTTCACGCGTGCTTTCAGGGGCGGTTTCCTTGCGGCTTTCGTCAAAACGGCCACGGTATTGCAGCTCAAAGCCTTTGTTAAACCCGAAGAAATCGGGCGTACACACGGCATCATAGGCCTTGGCAATTTGCTGGGTTTCGTCCAACAAATAAGGGAAAGGCAGCGCCAGCTCTTCAGACAATTTTTTCATGTTTTCAGGGCTATCTTCCGGGTAATCAGCGGGGTCGTTAGACATGATGGCCACCGTGTTCACACCCAGCGCCTGCAGTTCTTTTACGTCAGCAATCAAGCGCGGCAAAATCGCTTTCACATACGGACAATGGTTGCAGATAAACATCACCAACAGGCCATTGGGCCCCATGCTGCTTTCAAGATCGACCATCTGGCCATCTACATCGGGTAAATTGAATGCCGGGGCTTTCCAGCCAAAATCACATACGGGGGGGCTAATACTTGCCATCTGAGTTGCTCCTGCCATGAAATTCAAACCAGTATGGTACGTGATTAAGACGGCAAGGTGAATCTTGTAGCTGCCGTGACTGCGCAAGGGCATTTTGGTTACAATGCCAGGCATGAGTAATTTACGATTTCATAGCCCCACCGCCCTAGTTGTCGGCCAGCCGGTCTCTCTCAGTGATAACGCGATGGCGCATGCCATCAGAGTGATGCGGCTCAAGGTGGAGGATACTTTAACCCTGTTCTGTGGCGATGGCTTTGACTACCATTGCGCCTTGACCAGCATAGAGAAAAAATCTGCCGTGGCGCAAGTGCTTAGCCGCAGCCAAGTCAGCAACGAATCGCCGCTGAATATCAAACTGCTGCAAGGTATTTCCAGTGGCGACCGCATGGACTACACCATTCAGAAAGCCGTAGAACTCGGCGTCAATGAGATTTACCCGCTGAGCACAGAGCGCAGCGTCACCAAGCTGAGCGGCGACCGTGCCGAAAAACGCTTAGAACATTGGCAAGGTGTCGCGATTGCGGCTTGTGAGCAAAGCGGCCGGGCGACGGGGCCGACCGTACATTCGCC
>CAKZJM010000108.1 GCA_936943315.1 uncultured Methylophilus sp.
TGCCTGTCCGACCGCGGCCTTCCCGGCGCCCTACCAGATCGATGCGCGGCGCTGCATTTCGTACCTCACGATCGAACACAAGGGCCCGATCGACCCCGCCTTGCGGCCGCTGATCGGCAACCGCATCTATGGCTGCGACGATTGTCTGGCCGCCTGCCCGTGGAACAAATTCGCGGCAGAGGCCTCCGAAATGAAACTGAAGGCGCGCGAGAATCTCAAGGAGCCGTCAATCGCCTTTCTGCTGACGCTTGATGATGGCGCCTTCCGCAGTGAGTTGTTTGGCCAAACTGCGGCAGCAGTATTCGCTGAGATTGACAGCGTACTCGTCCTGGCGGCAGGCACCAGTTATTACGCTGGGTTGACTGCGAAATACTGGTTGGAAAGCATCGCCAAAATTCCAACCTCGGTCGAGATCGCCAGCGAATACCGTTACCGTGAATCTGTGCCGAATCCAAAGCAGTTGATTGTGACGATTTCACAGTCTGGCGAGACACTGGACACGATGGAAGCACTTAAACATGCACAAAAGCTGGGACACAAACACAGCCTTGCGATCTGCAACGTGCAGGAGAGTGCCATCCCACGTGCTTCATCGCTCATCTTCTATACCCGTGCCGGGGCTGAAATCGGTGTGGCGAGTACCAAGGCGTTTACCACTCAGTTGATCGCCTTATTTGTGCTGGCGGTGACCCTAAGCAAAGCGCGTGGATTACTGACCCAGGCGCAAGAACAACAATATCTGGCTGATTTGCGTCAGCTGACAGGCAGTGTGCAGATTGCCCTGAATCTTGAACCGCAAATCCGCGAATGGGCCGCCCGCTTTGGCGATAAAGAACATGCATTGTTCCTGGGGCGTGGCGTACACTTCCCTATCGCCATGGAAGGCGCACTCAAACTCAAGGAAATTTCCTACATCCATGCAGAAGCCTACCCGGCCGGGGAGCTTAAACACGGTCCTTTGGCATTGGTAGACAGCAATATGCCTGTTGTGGTGATTGCACCTAACGATGCCCTGCTCGAGAAGGTGAAGTCCAATATGCAGGAAGTGCGGGCACGTGGCGGCGAGTTGTTTGTATTTGCCGATGCTGACAGCCACTTTAATGCTTCAGAAGGTGTGCATGTCATCCGTACCCCGCGTCATGTAGGCGTACTCTCGCCCATTTTGCATGTGATTCCGGTGCAGTTGCTGGCTTACCATGCTGCCTTGCTCAAAGGGACCGATGTTGATAAACCGCGCAATCTCGCTAAGAGCGTCACGGTGGAATAGAGAATGAATGCCAGAAAAGCCTCTGATAAATCAAAATAGAGTTTGGTCATAAGATATAGGGTTTGGTCATAGATAATAGAGTTTGGTCATAAAATGACTAGTATTAAGTGTAACAATAATCTATGATCAATCGCCGTTTTAGCAACTAGTTAACTCTTCGCGCAACCGTGTTTTATGTTTAAAAGGCTGATACACTTTCTACCTCTTTCATTCTAAGGTTGAGGAAAACAGTGACTCAAAATCAGTTTGAAGAAATATTAGTTCGATTTGAAGCAGACACCCTTTCATCAGTAGGTCCTTGCACTGTTCACAGACTTGTAGATTTCATGGAGTCGGATTCGTTAGAGAGTTTGATTCATCTTTTACTGCGAAACCTTGCTGCTGAGACAGGTTTGTTGCCAACAAGCCCAAGAATAGCTTATCCACTCCAGGCTAGATTTCTGCCCAAAAAGGAATACATTCTGGAAGAGCTTATGGCTGGCGTTACAGAAGAAAATAAGCATGAGTGTATCGACTTTGGAAAACCTGTCGGAATAGAGAAGCTATGAAGAGTTGTATGGACGAACAATAAAGTTTGGTCATGAACAACAAACTTACTCATACATTTTTGTTAACAAGATTGGTATATTCACCCATATTCATTGCGAAAACTAAACCGTATTGTAATCATTAGTACAGCTATGGTCTATTGCGCTCTACTATTCGAGGTCTTGATGTATGAGTAATGAAATCGATGAAAAAACAGAAGGTACTTATCTAACACCCTCCACACGCAAACTAATGCAGTTGCGTGAAGGAAAAGGCCCAGGCATGCTTAAC
Organism: uncultured Methylophilus sp.; assembly: GCA_936943315.1. Lineage (GTDB taxonomy): Bacteria > Pseudomonadota > Gammaproteobacteria > Burkholderiales > Methylophilaceae > Methylophilus. The sequence goes on from CAKZJM010000108.1 coordinate 2,087, forward strand.
GATGAGGAGATTGAGCTTTTACGAATGAGCAGCAAAGAAAATTCTATTGCTAGCAGTATAGCTTTTCAATCTATTCCAAAGAATTCTGATAGACCTAGCTACATTGGTACACTCAGTGATAAAACCAGCTATAAAGCTACTCTTAAAGAAATTGAAAAGGCCATTCAAGATGGATGGGCTAACGGCGATTTGAAAAGGAGATCATAGATATGCTGAATGTTGCAATTTTCCTTAGTGTAATCATTACAATCTCTGTCGTAGGTTTAGCTATCGTTGCGTATAAGTTACACAAGTCGAAAAGGTAGTCCTAGCAAGTATGTAATTAAAATGATGTCTCAACTAAGCGATTATTTACACCAGTACTGGCTCAACAAGTCTGCGTCAAATAGGCATCAGTTAATTCATTACCTCATAATTTTCTGAGTAATAAATGTAGCGGCTGACCCGTCGAGAATCAACCAATTCGGCGTGGCTGAAAATTGTAGAAATTGGCTCTGATTTGGTGATCGCTGTCAGAGGAAACAAGGTGCCATCTTTTAACAAGATGATTGCTCAAAGTGATCATCTCGCTGACCGTCACCTTGATTCAATTGCGCTTGAGTCATCGCCACCTATAGGCAATGAAGAAATCTAATGTAAAGAATAATCACCACTATATATTGGCGATGGCAAGAATCTGTAGCCTCAGCTGAGGTTTGAAAGCGCATTTGTTTGCTTATTTGGAGTCGCTTGGTCTACCCTCACACTTTTCAAATAGCGCTATCGCTTGATCACAATACTCACAGTGACCCTGGCAGCAATCATGCATCAGAAAAGCAACAAGGTCTGAAAGCGTAGTAAAAATGACGCTATAAATGATTGAACGCCCATCACGGCGGCTAACAATCAGCCCGACTTGCTCAAGATGATTAAGATGGAATGAGATACGTGAGGGTGATAAACCTCCTAGCTGCTCCGCGATCGCACCTGCGGGCAGACCTTCAGCGCCAGCAACAACTAAAAGACGGATGATACGCAGCCGGGTTTCTTGCGCAATTGCAGCAAAACTATTTAATGCTTGCTGTTCTTTCATTAAACGCGATGGATTCATGTTGTGCCCTATGAATATAAGCAGCAAAAATACTATTATTTCAATATTTCAACAAGTATTGAAATAATAAATGATCTCATTTACCATTCGCATAAATTTTGAGGAACAATACTATGCAGGCTATTCGAGAGAAACTGGAGAACCATCAAATATCCATTTACTTTATTGCGGTGCTTTTGGCAGGGGCCATTTGGCTGATGTTTAAAGTGGATGGTGGCTTGAGTGACTTGATCAATCCTGCGTTGGCATTCATGCTTTTTGTTACATTCCTGCAAGTGCCACTGTCTGATTTGGGTAGAGCATTTACACGCATAAGATTTCTCAGTGCATTGTTGGTATCTAACTTTGTGGCGATTCCACTGCTGGTTATGTTTCTAACTCAATTTCTGCCAGACTCGCCTATGATCAAACTCGGTGTCTTATTTGTGCTGCTGACTCCATGTATTGATTATGTGGTGACGTTCTCACATTTAGGTAAAGCAGATGCTCGACTATTGCTGGCCTCGACTCCTGCATTGCTCATACTTCAGATGCTTTTGTTGCCGGGTTATCTAAATTTCATGATGGGTGAATCCGCTGCCAGCCTTGTGCAAATAGACCCTTTCATTCATGCATTTATCTGGTTAATTGCTTTGCCATTGGTTTTAGCCGGTGTAGTACAGCTGTGGTCTGCAAAGTCTGCCATTGGCGAGAAAGCTTCAACGGTGCTTGGTCTATGCCCAGTGCCTGCAACTGCGGTTGTATTATTTATAGTGATTGCAGCACTGGTTCCTCAGCTTGAATCAGCGCTAGATGCAACAATTAAAGTGGTGCCAATTTATGTAGCGTTTGCGATCATTGCTCCTGTCATTGGGTGGGTAGTATCGAGCCTATTCAAACTGGAAGCCACGGCCAAAAGAGCGGTGTCATTTAGCTCTGCAACTCGTAATTCACTTGTAGTGTTGCCACTCGCTTTAGCCGTGCCTGGAGCAATTCCTGTAATACCAGCGGTCATCGTCACTCAAACTGTGGTCGAATTAATTAGTGAACTACTTTATATCCGTATCTTTCCAAGAGTGGGATAAAAAATAATTAAGAGTGTTTGCATGACTTTCTATCATTGGTTTTTACGTTTCCTTGCTGCATGGGTAATTTTTACAGGCTCAGTACATGCTCAGGGCCAAGAGGCTGATGCCCCAAAACAACTATGGCAATTATTAGACTATGTAGCCGTAGATTACAGTGGCGCAGTTCAAAATGGCGTTGTCGTCAGCGAAGCCGAATATGCTGAAATGCAGGACTTTGTTGAGAATGCTAACAAGCTATTAACCTTATTACCTACGCACAAAGCTAAGGGTCGAATTGCTGAAGCTATAAACCAATTACGTGTTGCTGTTACCAATAAAGCCTCTGATTCAGAAATTACGCGTTTAGCTCATCAAGCAAACTCAGTCTTATTGTCCGCATATCCAATTCCCATCGCCCCTAAGTCTGTTCCAGACTTGAGCCGAGGGAAATCACTTTACGCGGTGCAATGTGTTTCATGTCACGGTGCGACAGGGAATGGAGATGGGCCACTTGCTGCTACATTAGATCCTGAACCTATCGCATTTACTGATGCTGACCGTGCAAAATCAAGAAGTTTAATGGCGCTTTACCAGGTCATTTCTCAAGGCGTGAATGGTACTTCGATGCCAAGCTTTGCTACGCTGCCAGAAGAGGATCGTTGGGCATTGGCATTCTTTATTGGCACGCTTTCACATAATGAGGATATGCAAAAACAAGGGAAGATACTTTGGGATAACAATGAGGGAAACATCAAGCAACGCTTTACCGGCTTGGATAAACTCAGCACGCTAACTGAAGCCTCGTTAACTGAGACATTGCCGGCAGATACTGTACGCAATGTGGTCGCATATCTGCGAACTCACCCTGACCTAGTTGAAAAAAATCGGGCCAAAGGTCTGGCCTTGTCCAGACTTAAACTTGCGCAAAGCCTGGAAGCTAAGAGATCAGGTGATGTACCGCTTTCAACTCAGTTAGCCCTATCAGCCTACCTTGATGGTTTTGAGCCAATCGAACCCATGCTCAGCGCAAGAAACAAAGAGCTTCTTGTATCCGTTGAAAAAGCCATGCTTGACTACCGGTCAGCTGTGACCAAAGGAACTGTCGAGCAAGCACAAAATGCAGCAGAGAATTTGGAAGCATTGCTCACCAGAGTTGATCTCATCATGCAGGACTCGAAGGCTGATCCAACGGCAACGTTCATTGGCGCAGCCACAATACTTTTACGTGAAGGTGTAGAAGCACTTTTGATTGTGATTGGCATGATCACCTTTTTGAAAAAGACGGAAAGGCCAGACCTGCTTCAGCACGTGCATCGTGGTTGGATCAGTGCTTTGTTGGCCGGACTTCTAACTTGGGTTGTAGCCACCTATTTGATAGGGATTAGCGGCTCAAGCAGAGAAGTGACCGAAGGGATTGGTTCGGTGCTTGCATCCGTGGTTCTGCTAAGTGTCGGTCTTTGGATGCATCAGAAAAGTAGTGCTGGGAAATGGCAGGAATATCTGAAGGGACAATTATCGAAAGCCATTTCAAGCAAGTCTGTCTGGGCATTATTCGCACTCTCATTTGTTGCTGTCTATCGAGAGGTATTTGAAACTGTATTGTTCTACTCTGCGTTGATGGCTGACGGCAATAACACTGCTCTCGCCGGAGGCTTTATAACAGCGGTATTGCTGCTGGCGTTGATTGCTTGGGTAATGCTCTATACAAGCGCACGAATGAACCTGGGCCGTTTCTTTTCATTCACTTCCGTCCTGGTAGTTATCTTAGCCGTTGTACTCATTGGTAAAGGCATGTCTGCCTTGCAAGAAGCTGGATGGATAGGTGTCAATGTACTCACAGCCATACCGCGAATCGAGTGGCTAGGTGTTTATCCAACTACAGAAACGATGACGGCACAAATCTTGGTAGGTCTAATTGCACTAGCTGGGTTTGGGGCTTTTTCCAGGAAGCCACACAAATAAACAGTTGAAGGACTTCCATTCAAAGCCATCTTTAGGCACGCAGTTCCCTCTAAATTTTCTATGCTAATTGCGTAAAGAAAATAGTTGCTATATTTCCATATTAATGGAAATATAGAATATATGGACATCAAATCAGCAGTGACTCAACTCTCATCAATCGCTCAAGAGGCTCGCTTGGAAATATTCCGTTTGCTCGTTCAAGCCGGAACTGAAGGACTCCCAGCAGGGATCATTGGGGAAAAACTCAATATTCCCCCAAGTACGTTGTCGTTTCATCTCAAAGAGTTAAGTCATGCAGGAATGGTTAGCTCACGCCAGGTCAGCAGATTTGTTTACTACACCGCAAATTATGAAGTCATGAATGGTTTGCTTGCCTACCTCACAGAGAATTGCTGTGCGGGAGTGGCTGAATGTTGCCCTGAT
>CAKZJM010000109.1 GCA_936943315.1 uncultured Methylophilus sp.
TCCGGCCTACGCCGGAATGACGATTTGTTGCTTAGCCAACCGGTTCTGCAAAACATCCATTTCGCAGGCGCAGAGCTTGCTCTGCGAAACCCTTGTTACACTCCATGCCGGAATCACGGTGCCATAAAATCCTTTTCACCAAATCAACGCTCATTATCCTCGAATCACACCCTGCCGTTTATTCTTCTCCCGCCTGTGCTAGAATCGCGAGTTATCTCGTAGATTGATTCAGGAACACAGTATATGTTTATCAGCAACGCCTATGCGGCCAGCGCCCCCGCCACCGACATCATGAGTTTTTTACCCATGGTGGTGATTTTCGTCTTGTTTTACTTTATGTTGATCCGCCCGCAAATCAAACAGGCCAAACAGCATAAAACCATGCTGGAAACACTGAAAACAGGTGATGAAGTGGCCACCACAGGCGGTATTGTCGGCAAGGTGACCAAAGTGGGTGAAAACTTTGTCAGCATTGAAATTGCAGTCAACACCGTGGTGAATGTGCAGAAACACACCGTACAAACATTGTTGCCTCCAGGCACCCTAAAATCCATTTAATCAGACCATTTAAACAAACCAAGACCAACGTGTCTTTCATTCCGACCAAGAGTTTCTTATGAACCGTTATCCGATATGGAAATTCGTGCTGATCGGCACAGTGTTTATCATTGGCCTGCTCTACACGATCCCAAACTTTTTTGGTGAATCCCCGGCGGTACAAATCAGCCCGGCCAAAACCTCACTCAAGCTTGATGAGGGCTTGTTACAGAAAGTGGAAAGCACACTGAAGCTGGCGAACATTCCATTTGACGGTTTGTTTATGGATGCCAGCGGCGTCAAAGTGCGTTTTGCCAATACGGATACGCAATTGCTGGCGAAAGACAAGCTGGTGGCTAACCTTGGTAAAGACTATACCGTGGCGCTCAACCTGGTACCACAAACGCCCAACTGGCTGCAAAGCATCGGTGCCAAACCGATGTATTTGGGCCTGGACCTGCGTGGTGGCGTGCACTTTCTGCTGCAAGTGGACATGAAAGCGGCGCTGGATAAGGCGGCTGAAAGCACGGTGGGTGACTTCCGCATGTCGTTGCGTAAGGAAAAAATCAACTACTACGGCATTGAGCGTCAAGGCCAGGTGGTGGTGGTGAAGTTTGAATCAGAAGCTGAAGCGACCAAGGCCCGCAACCTGCTGGCAAAAGATTTCTCTGACCTGACCTACAAAATTTCCGGCAGTGACAAAGACTTTAGCCTGACTGCCAGCATGAGCGTGATGGCGCAAAAACGCATTCAGGAATTTGCGCTCAAGCAAAACCTGCAAACACTGCATAACCGGATTAACGAACTGGGCGTGGCTGAGCCTATCGTGCAACAACAAGGCTTGGACCGCATTGTGGTGCAATTACCTGGTGTGCAGGATACGGCCAAAGCCAAGGAAATCCTGGGCCGTACTGCGACACTGGAAATCCGCATGGTGGATGAAGAAAAATCCGACATGGCGACCTTGCAAAAAGCCCAGACCGGTCAGGTGCCGTTTGGCGATGAGTTATTTGCTGACCGCGAAGGCCGCCCGGTGCTGGTGAAAAAGAACGTGGTGCTGACAGGTGACCGTATCACTGATGCAGGCCCTGGCGTCAACGGCCAGAATGGTGCTTCTGTGGTCAACGTGACCCTGGATGGCCGCGGTGCTGGCATCTTTAAAAATGTGACACGTGAAAACGTGGGTAAGCGCATGGCGATTTTGCTGATTGAAAAAGGCAGCACTGAAGTCATTACCGCGCCAGTCATCAATGAAGAAATTGGTGGAGGCCGCGTACAGATTTCCGGCATGACCAATGCACAGGAAGCCACAGATATTTCGCTGTTGCTGCGCGCAGGTGCACTGGCAGCGCCGATGGAAATCATCGAAGAACGTACTGTGGGCCCGAGTATGGGTGAAGAAAACATTAGACGCGGCGTGCATTCTACGTTGTGGGGCTTTGCTGCCATTGCCGTGATGATGATTGTGTATTACCTGGTGTTTGGCGGCGTGTCAGTGATGGCCTTAGGTGTGAACCTGCTCTTATTGGTAGCGATTCTTTCCATGTTGCAAGCCACCCTCACCCTGCCTGGCCTGGCGGCGATTGCGCTGGCACTGGGCATGGCGATTGATGCCAACGTGTTGATCAACGAGCGTATCCGTGAAGAGCTGCGTAACGGCAACACGCCGCAAGCAAGCATCCACGCCGGTTATGACCGTGCGTTTGACACCATCCTCGACTCCAACGTGACCACACTGATTGCAGGTCTGGCCCTGTTTATGTTTGGTACCGGCCCGATTAAAGGCTTTGCGGTGGTCCACGTGCTGGGGATCATGACTTCTATGTTTAGCGCGGTGCTGGTTTCACGTGCATTGGTCAATCTCTTGTATGGCTACCGCCGCAAGATTGAGAAATTGCACATCGGTTAATCACTGTCATCACCTATTGAGTACAGATTATGGAATTATTCAGAATTAAAAAAGACATCCCGTTCATGAGTTACGGGCGTCTGACCACCTCAATCTCGCTAATTACATTTGTATTGGCGATTTTCTTCCTGCTGCATCGCGGCTTGAACTACGGTGTCGATTTCACGGGCGGGACAGTGATGGAAGTGCACTATCCTAAAGCGGCCAATATTGAACAAATCCGCCAGGTGATGGATGCCGTCGGTCTGAAAGACGTGACGGTACAAAATTTTGGCTCCAGCCAGGATGTGTTGATCCGCTTGCCTGTCAAAAAAGAATTATCGATTGCCCAGCTCTCTGAAAAAATCTCTACCGCCCTCAAAGGCGCAGATGCAGGCGCTGAAGTGCGCCGTGTAGAATCGGTTGGCTCCCAGGTGGGCGAAGAGTTATATGAAAACGGCGCACTGGCATTGTTGCTGGTGTGCGCGGGCATTATGGGTTATCTGGCCTTGCGTTTTGAATGGCGTTTTGCAGTAGCGGCGATTATCGCCAACATGCACGATGTCATTATCATTCTGGGTTTCTTCGCCTTTTTTCAATGGGAGTTTAACCTGACGGTACTCGCAGCGATTTTGGCGGTGTTGGGTTACTCCGTGAACGAGTCCGTGGTGGTATTTGACCGGGTACGCGAAAACTTCAAAAAAATGCGCAAGGCAACTGCGGTGCATGTGATTGATAACGCGATCACGCGCACCATGTCACGCACCATCATCACCCACTTGATGACGCAAACCATGGTCTGCTCCATGCTGTTTTTTGGCGGCGAGACCTTGCATAACTTCTCACTGGCCCTGACCATTGGTATTTTATTCGGCATTTACTCTTCAGTGCTGGTCGCTTGCCCGATTGCCATGTGGCTAGGCGTCAACCGTGCCAACCTGATTGGCGACACCGAGAAAAAACCTAAAGAAGACGAGGCTGCCGTCGCACCTTAAGCAGCATCTACGCTTGATTTTTAGCCACTGGTGGGTACACTAGTGGCTTCTTGTTTTTAACCCCACACTTTTGGACAATATCCCCTTAAGCTGGCAGATTGGTCTGCTACTGCTCTTGCTGTCTTTTACGGCTTTTTTCTCCATTGCCGAAACCAGTTTGATGTCGCTCAACCGCTACCGCATGCGACATCTGGCCAAAGAAGGCCACCGCGGCGCCAAACTGGCCAGCCGTCTCATTGCACAAACCGACAAAACCCTGGGCGCCATTTTGCTCGGCAATACACTGTGTATCGTCGGTTCTTCTACCCTCGAAGTCGTCATTTCGGAACGCCTGTTTGGCGAAGGCGATTACGTACTGATGTTTGGCTCACTGGCCATCACCTTTGCCATCCTCGTGTTTAGCGAGATCTCCCCTAAGGTGATTGCAGCCGCGCACGCCGAAAAGCTTGGCTTCGCCAGTAGTTACCTGTTATATCCATTGTTGTGGTTATTCAACCCGGTGGTCTGGTTTGTCAATTTATTTGTCAAAGCCTTTCTCAAAGTGCTGGGTGTACGCATTAACTTTAATGGCGAAGCCCAGGCAGTGACCACCGAAGAATTGCGTAGCATCGTGAGTGATGCCGGGCAATATATTCCCTCGCAAAGCCGCACCATCCTGCTCAACCTGCTGGATCTGGAGGACATCATTGTGGACGATGCCATGACGGCGCATACCATGGTGGAGTTTGTCGACCTGGATCATCCGATTGAGCAAATTGTGGAGCAACTGGTACGCAGCCATCACTCCCGCCTGCCAGTGCGGCAGGGTGATCATGAAGACATTGTCGGCATTTTGCATGTACGTAAAATATTGCCGCTCTTACGTGACTTTCACATTGGCAAAGCCCCTACCAAATCCCTGCTGCAGGCCGCCATGAGCCTGCCCTACTACATTCCTTCTGGTACGCCGCTCTATACTCAATTACAGCAGTTCCAGAAACGCCATGAACGCATTGCGCTGGTCGTGGACGAATATGGCGAGTTTAAAGGCCTGCTGACGCTTGAGGATATCCTTGAGGAAGTCGTCGGTGAGTTCACCACCCAGTCACCCGAACATACCAGCCACTTTCACCAGCATGAAGACGGCAGTTGGCTGGTGGATGGCAGCAGCCTGTTACGCGACCTGAACCGAAAATTGAAACTCTCCCTGCCAACTGATGGTCCACGCACATTGAATGGTTTAATTCTTGAGCATTTCGAAGGCATTCCAGAGCCAGACACCAGCTTTAAAATAGGCGATCACAAGCTGGAAATCCTCGATGTACAAGACCGCATCGTCAAACGCGTCAAAATTTATCTTTAAAAGCGGGATTTCTCCCGCATCCAGCTCTTGAATTTTTTACTACAAGGCGCAAAATAAGTCCTAAGACAGGTATACAAAACTATGGTAAGACCAAAGCGTGAAGGTGATTTGGCTCTTGAGTCCCAAGTGGCCAAACCCAAACCTCCCGAATTATTCAAGGTGTTGTTGCTCAATGACGACTACACCCCCATGGAGTTCGTCGTGGCCGTCATCGAGCGTTTTTTTAACAAGTCCCGTGAACAAGCCACGCAAATCATGCTCAAAGTACATACAGAGGGCATGGGCGTGTGTGGCGTATACCCACAAGATATCGCAGAGACCAAGATGCATCAGGTACTGGACTCTGCCCGCGAAGCACAGCATCCTTTGCAATGTGTGATCGAGGCCGCCTGATCATTGTAAAGTTATTTTGAGAATACAAGGCAAATACACTGACATTCTCTTGGTTCAATTTACAGATCAGAGTGGTAGCATGACAGTGAGAGGTTTCGGCTAGGCTTGACTCATATAAATTTGAGCAAATAGCAACATCGGGCCATTGAATTTTTTGTAGAAAAGCACGATAACAATAAAACAGACCAGTTTTGCCAGAGTGCATGGATGTCATCTGTGAATGAGGCGTTTTTTTGTAGTGTAGTGTATTAAGGAAAGTCATCATGATTGCTCAAGAACTTGAAGTTAGCCTGCACATGGCGTTTATGGACGCAAGACAAAAGCGTCACGAATTGATTACAGTTGAGCATCTTTTACTGGCTATGCTGGATAACCCCACCGCCGCAGAAGTGTTACGCGCTTGCGGGGCCAAATTTGACACACTGCGCAGCGAATTAACTCAATATATTGAAGAACATACCCCTACCGTGGCCGGGACTGAAGAAGTGGACACCCAACCCACGCTAGGTTTTCAGCGTGTGATTCAGCGCGCCATGCTGCATGTACAGTCCTCCGGTAAAAAAGAAGTGACCGGGGCAAACGTGCTGGTCGCCATTTATGGTGAAAAAGACTCGCATGCGGTGTTTTTCCTGCACCAGCAGGGGGTGACCCGCCTCGACGTCGTTAACTTTATCTCTCATGGCGTGGCCAAGATTCAGGAAAACGAACCTAAAGCGTCGAATACCGAACAGGATGCTGAAGGCGAAAGCGTCAGCACCGGCGCCCTGGAAAACTTCACCTTGAACTTGAACGCACAAGTGCTTGCAGGCAAGATCGACCCCTTGATCGGCCGTGGCCTCGAACTTGAGCGCGTGATTCAAACCTTGTGCCGTCGCCGCAAAAACAACCCCTTGCTGGTAGGTGAGGCAGGGGTGGGTAAAACAGCGATTGCCGAAGGCCTGGCCTCGCGCATTGTCAGCAACGACATCCCAGAAGTGCTAGAAAACGCCACGGTCTACTCACTCGACATGGGTGCGCTGCTGGCTGGTACCAAATACCGCGGTGACTTTGAACAGCGTTTAAAAGCGGTGATGAAACAGCTGGCCGAAAAACCAGATGCGATTTTGTTTATTGACGAAATTCATACCTTGATCGGCGCAGGCTCTGCCAGCGGCGGCACTCTTGATGCCAGTAACCTGCTTAAACCAGCATTATCAAATGGTTCACTTAAATGCATTGGTGCAACTACTTATCAGGAATACCGCGGTATTTTTGAAAAAGACCACGCCTTATCGCGTCGTTTCCAGAAAATTGATGTACAAGAGCCTAGTGTTGCAGAAACTATTGAAATTCTCAAAGGCTTGAAAACTAAATTTGAAGAACATCATAGTGTCAAATATAGCGCAAGTGCATTAACAGTGGCTGCGGAATTATCGGCTAAATATATCAATGATCGCCATTTACCTGATAAAGCAATTG
>CAKZJM010000110.1 GCA_936943315.1 uncultured Methylophilus sp.
ATAAAGCCGTTACCGCACCTATTTCATTGGTGATTTCCGCGTTTGCCAATACACCCGATGTGCGTAAAACCCTGACGCCGCAACTGCGCACCGACCGGGGTGACAGCGAACTGATTCTGATTGATCTGGGCAATGGCCGCAACCGCATGGGCGGCTCGGCGCTGGCGCAGGTATACAAGCAATTAGGCAATGCCGTCCCCGACGTTGACCAGCCTGCGCAATTGAAAGCATTTTTCGCGGCTATCCAGCAACTCAACAGCGATGGCAAATTACTGGCCTACCACGACCGCTCTGACGGCGGCCTGTTTGTCACTCTGGCGGAGATGGCTTTTGCCGGACATTGCGGTCTGAATGTGGATTTGTCTAGCCTGAGCGGTGACAGCATCAGTGCACTGTTTAACGAAGAGCTGGGCGCGGTGGTACAAGTGCGCGCCAGCGAAGCCGCAGAAATCGCGGCACAATTGCAGCAAGCCCTGGGTGCCTGTGTACATCGCATCGGCCAGGTCAATGCGAGTCATGAGATTATCATCGCACACGGCAACACCCGCTACAACGCGTCGCGTATCGATTTGCACCGCATGTGGTCCGAAACCACTTACCGTATGCAAAGCCTGCGTGACAACCCGCTGTGTGCACAGCAGGAATACGACCGCATCCTCAAGGCAGATGATGCAGGCCTGCACGCCAAGCTGACATTCGACCTCAATGACAACATTGCGGCACCGTATATCAACACCGGCAAACGCCCGAATATGGCCATCCTGCGTGAGCAAGGCGTGAATGGCCAGACTGAAATGGCGGCCGCGTTTGACCGCGCCGGGTTCACCAGCGTCGACGTGCACATGAGTGACGTCATCAGTGGCCGCGTCTCGTTGAAAGAGTTTGCCGGGCTGGTGGCCTGCGGCGGATTCTCTTACGGTGACGTGCTGGGTGCGGGCGAAGGCTGGGCGAAATCGATATTGTTCAACAGCCGTGCGCGTGACGAGTTCAGTGCTTTCTTTAACCGCGCCGACACCTTTGCCCTGGGCGTGTGCAACGGTTGCCAGATGATGAGCAACCTGCACAGCATTATTCCAGGCGCTGAACACTGGCCACATTTTGTGCGCAACAAGTCCGAACAGTTTGAAGCGCGGGTAGCCCTGGTGGAGATTTTATCCTCGCCTTCCATCTTCTTTGATGGCATGGCCGGTAGCCGCATGCCGATTGCGGTGGCACATGGTGAAGGTTTTACGGAATTTACTGATGCCAGCGCGGTCACAAGTGTGCTACAACAGAAACTGGCAACTGTGCGCTATGTCGATCATGCCGCGCAAGCGACCGAAGTGTACCCGTTTAACCCGAATGGTTCACCACAGGGCTTAACTGGTTTCACCACGAAAGACGGCCGCTTCAGCATCATGATGCCGCACCCTGAGCGTGTGTTCAGGGCCGTGCAACACTCCTGGCGCCCTGACGGGTGGCAAGAAGACGGCCCATGGATGCGCATGTTCAGGAACGCACGCAAGTTTGTAGGTTAAGCGAATCTGCCCAGGTTTATTCAACCATCAGACTTGGGCGTTTGTTATTAAAAAAGTGTTATTTTTATAAATGAAAATCAGGTGTTTGGAGAGATTATGAAATTAGTTAAGTATTTAGTGGCCTTGTTTACGCTGTCATTTGCACTGCAGGCATTTGCGTTGTCAGATGAAGAGTACATGGAATTTACCGAGGCCCTTACTGGTGGTAATGTGAAAGTCGTCAAAAAGTTTGTTGAAGCAGATCCATCATTGGTCAAACAGAAATTCTTTGCCTGGGAACCGCTGCAGATGGCGGCTTCAAAAGGCAAAATTGATGTCGTGAAATACCTCGTATCCAAAGGCGCTGACCTCAACTATGTGCACCCTGCCAGCCACAATACGGCTTTCCATATGTCTGCCTTTATCGGCGATACCGAAACCATGAAATACCTGGCTTCAGCCGGTGCAGACGTGAACATCAAGCTCAAAGGCGATGTTTCGCTGGTCCGTTACTTTAAAGAAGAAGGCAACCAGAAAATGGTGGATCTGCTGACTCAGCTAGGTACCAAAAATGACGGCTGCCAGGAAGAAAAATGTTTCTAACTGGATGCCAACGGCAACCATGTTAAGCAAAAACGGTCATGAGATTCATGGCCGTTTTTGTTTTGTGCCGCGAAAATGTCAGCGATATGCGGCAATGTAACCAGAGTCACTCACGCCAAGCCATCTGTTCAGAATAATGTGACATCACAATCATAAACTGGGGGAAGTATGAAACGGATCTCTGCCACGCTTTTGTGGTGTTGCCTCACAAGTCATGTGTTGCCGGTATTGGCGCAAGATCAAATCACCGTTGCCACCCGCACCCTGGCAGCGTCTTGTGCGGCCTGTCATGGTCCAGAGGGTAACAGCCTGGGTGGCACGCCCACACTGGCTGCACTCAATCAAGACTACTTTATTCAGCGCATGCAGGGTTTTAAAGATGGCTCGGTGAGTGCCACCGTCATGCATCAGCATGCCAAAGGCCTGACCACTGAAGAAATCACCGCATTGGCCAGTTACTTTGCGCAGCAACCCCGGAAAACTGCCGTCGCCGCACCGCAGCAATCATTCAAGGGGGCACAATAATGAAAAGAGAAATCGCAAACACCCATCAGCCGCAGGGCTTTTCGCGCAGGCAATTTGTCCGTTCGGTGATCTACGGCGGACTGGCTTTTTATGGCTTGCCCGCCTTTGCCCGCGCCAGCAAGCCGCCTTTAGGCCATGTGGTGGTGGTTGGCGCAGGCTTTGCTGGTCTGACCGTCGCCAAATATTTACGCACCTGGAGC
>CAKZJM010000111.1 GCA_936943315.1 uncultured Methylophilus sp.
GGTCGGGCCATATGGGTTATTTGGCGACAAAGCCATAGAACGAGTGTAAATAGGGCGTTGCAATCATGTTGTATCAAGAAACTGGGCAATTCATCACCGATTACCGCCAGGATAAGCGTTTTTTCAGGCTCAATCAGGAGCGCTGGGCGTTTGCCGCATTGCTCGCATTTGCATTCCTGGGCGTGCCCGCAATCGGCAATGATTACTGGTTCAGTGCCATTTTGATTCCCTTTCTGGTGCTGTCACTGGCCGGTCTGGGCTTGAATCTGTTGACGGGCTATGCCGGGCAACTGTCATTAGGGTCGGCTGCCTTTATGGCGGTGGGTGCATTTGCTACCTATAACTTCCACTTGCGTATTGAAGGGCTGCCATTGGTTGCCAGCCTGTTGCTGGGTGGGCTGACCGCTGGCGGCGTCGGTGTGCTGTTTGGGTTGCCTAGCTTGCGTATCAAAGGGTTTTACCTGATTGTAGCAACGCTGGCAGCGCAATTTTTTGTGCAATGGGTGTTCACCAATTTTCCCTGGTTTTCCAACAACTCGTCTTCCGGCGTGATCACGGCACCACCGTTACAGGTGCTGGGCGCAGATTTAAGCACCCCGGGTGGACGCTACCTGCTGACTTTAACCGTGGTGGTGGCACTCGGCCTGCTGGCCAAAACCATTGTCAGCGGTGAAGTGGGCAGAACATGGATGGCGGTGCGGGATATGGATACGGCGGCAGCGGTGATCGGTATTTCAGTGCCCAAAACCAAGTTATTGGCGTTTGGGATCAGCTCGTTTTACCTGGGCATCGCGGGTGCGTTGTGGGCGTTTACTTATCTGGGGACGGTTGAGCCACATGGGTTTGATTTGTCACGGTCGTTCCAGGTGTTGTTCATTATTATTATCGGGGGCATGGGCAGTATCCTGGGTAGTTTTTTAGGCGCCGCCTTTATCGTGCTGTTTCCTATCCTGCTTTCGAATGTGTCATCCGGTCTGCTGGCCGGGGCCATCGACCCCGGCCAACTGGAAAATTTCCAGAAAATGATTTTTGGCGCGTTGATCATTTTTTTCCTGATCAAAGAGCCTAACGGGTTAGCCAAAGTCTGGCAAACCTTCAAACAACGGCTGCGCGTCTGGCCGTTGCGGTTCTAGTCGTTCATTTCCAGGCAGTTCATTTCAAAGGAGACTTTTTCATGTGTTGAACGCCTGTTACGGCCTTTTATATAACTAAAAACGATTAACAACTATTTTTATATTTTATTAAGGAGTTTAAAAGTGAAATTTTTAAGTAAACACCGCTGGCTTTTGCTGGCATTAGGCCTGGCTGTCACCAGTGTGACCGCGCCCGTGCAGGCGGCCAACGAGCAATACTTCCCACTGCAAAGCTACCGTATCGGCCCTTATGCCGCGGGCGGTTCCGGTTTTTTTGGTGGGTTTATTGACTACTTGCAGTATGTGAATGCCAAAGATGGCGGCGTGAATGGCGTGAAATTCACCTGGAGTGAGTGCGAAACCGAATACGTGGTTGAAAAAGGTGTTGAGTGCTACGAGCGCCTCAAAAAAGGCTTGAACGGCGCACCTGCAGCGGCGACCAACCCCTTGTCTGTGGGCATCGCCTATGCGACGCTGGAACGTTCTACCGCTGATAAATTACCTTTGATCACGATTAACCACGGCCGCACGGACTCAACCGATGGCAGTGTGTTCCCTTATGCCTTTCCGCTACAGTTGAATCCCTACAGCGAGGTATCCGCGATTGTGAACTATATCGGCCAGCAATCGGGTGGTCTGGATAAACTCAAAGGCAAAAAAATCGTCACGCTTTACCACGGCTCACCTTATGGCAAGGAAACCAGCCCGATTCTGGAATTGCTGGCGAAGAAATATGGCTTTGAACTAACACTGCTTGAAGTGCCGCATCCAGGCAACGAGCAACAGTCACAGTGGCTGAGCATCCGCCGCATTAAACCTGATTGGGTGATTTTGCGTGGCTGGGGCGTGATGAACCCGGTCGCCTTGAAAACGGCACAGAAAACAGGTTTCCCGGCCGACCACATCATAGGCAATATCTGGAGCAATTCTGAAGATGATGCCGCGCCTGCCGGAAATGCCGCGAAAGGGTTTATCTCTATTACAACGCATCCTTCAGGCACCAGCTTTCCGGTACTGCAAGGCATAGACAAATACGTGATCAAAGCTGGTAAAGGCAATCTGCAAGACCCTAAACGGTTTGGTAACGTCTACTACAACCTCGGTGTGGTCAATGGCATTCTCAACGTCGAAGCCGTGCGTGTGGCACAGGCCAAGTTTGGTAAGCGCCCACTCACTGGTGAAGAAGTGCGCTGGGGCTTTGAAAACCTCAAGCTGGATGATGCACGACTGAAAGAATTGGGCGCCTTAGGTCTGGTGCAACCTCTTAAACTTAGTTGCGCCGACCATGAAGGTGGCGGGGCAGTCCGCTTCCAGCAATGGGATGGCAGCAAGTGGAAAGTGATTTCAGAGTGGGTACAGGCCGACCGTCAGTTGTTGCGTCCGATTATCGAGAAATCATCACACGAGTATGCCAAAGAAAAAGGCATTACCCCACGTGATTGCAGCAAAGAAGTAGTCGCTGCCAATTAAGTAGGCAAGGTTTATCAAGCACATCGCCCAAGGGCGGTGTGCTTTTGCAGTGTGATGTCTTGGGGAGGGTACCCGCACCTTGCCCACGAGATCATATTGAGGAGGCAGACATGACCCAAACACAATCGACACTACAGGCCGGGCAAACAGACGCAGCAAGCGAACCGATATTGCAGCTGGACAATCTTGAGGTGATTTATGAAAAAGTCATTTTTGCCATCAAGCATATCTCGCTACACGTCGGGCCACAGTCTATTGTGGCCTTATTGGGCGCCAATGGCGCAGGCAAAAGCACCATTTTAAAAGCGATCTCAGGCCTGGCACCGGCACAGCGCGGTGAGATTGTGCAAGGGCGCATTGTCTATGCAGGCCAGGATGTGACACAGGCAACACCAGGCCAACTGGTGGCAAAAGGCTTGGTGCAGGTGCTTGAGGGCCGCCATTGTTTTAGCCATTTAACTGTAGAAGAAAACTTGCTGACAGGTGCGTTTATCCGTCGTCCCTCCAATAAAGCCTTGGCGCATGACCTGGAAAAAGTCTATGCCTTCTTTCCGCGCCTGAAGTTATTACGTAAAAGTTATGCAGGCTATACCTCCGGCGGCGAACAGCAAATGGTGGCGATTGGCCGGGCGCTTATGGCGAACCCCAGGCTGATTCTGCTGGATGAACCTTCCATGGGCCTGGCGCCGCAAATTGTGGAAGAGATTTTTGAAATTGTGCATCAATTGCAACAAAGCCAGGGATTGAGCTTTTTATTGGCGGAACAGAATGCTGCAGCGGCGTTGCGGTATGCCAACTATGCGTATGTTCTTGAAAGCGGCCATATCACGCATCATGGCGAGGCTGAATCCATTGCCAGCAGCCAGGCACTGAGTGACTCTTATTTGGGCGGGCATTAGGCTGTTCAAGCGCTGCCAATAAAAAACGGCCTTGAAGGCCGTTTTTTATTGGTGATGGCAATTAAAAGAAATGTGCGACATGGAAAATCGCTTTAATGCCGTCAATATCAGGCAAATTGTTGCGATTTTCTCTAAAGTAGAAGACATCGATACGCTTGTTGCTGTCGCCATCGATTAAATAACCGACGCCGACATCAATCCGTTTGCGGTCCAGGCCGGTGGTGTCATTGTTAAACTCCTGGTAGATCACTTTGGGCTGGAATTTACCAATGCCGACTTTTTCAGCAAACGTGTAGCTGCCGTTGACGAAAAAGCCTTTGGCTTCGGGCAATACAGTGTCGCCCGTATTGTCATTGTCATAGTTGTAATAAGACGCTTCAGCGCCAAGAACGGCACCATTGCTGAGGGGTTTTTCCAGGC
>CAKZJM010000112.1 GCA_936943315.1 uncultured Methylophilus sp.
CCTGTATATCTGTGCCTGTGGCAAATAACGCTGCACAGTCTGAGCAATAGCACGTACCCCTTGCTGACGGTCATCAAATAAATCAACCAGCTCGCCGGTCATGGTGACCACGTGATCATACGTCGCTGCCTGCCAGCTTTGTAAAATATGCTGAATGGCCTCTTCCAGCAATGGCAGGCCTTTCCACAACGCACACGCCTGTTGTGAGACACGCACAATTTCGCCCTGGCTATCCAGCATCACGGCTTTGACGTGAGCGCCGCCAATATCCCAACCAATCACCGGTTTCATACAGGCAAAGTCTCTTTCTCAAGTGTTGGTGAGGGCAATGTCAGTGTGAATGAAGATTGCGCCTGCACCGCAGGTATCTTCTGTTTCAAAATAGCATCCAAAATCATTTGGGCAGGATTTTCAGCGCATAGTTTAGACAGACCGATATATGGCGTGGTTAACCGGGGATTCACTTCAACCAGTGTGAGTTGGCCATCGGCTGTCAAGATCATATCAGCCCCCCAGTAACCCACAAGGCCGGGAATGGCGTGATGCACTCGTTCAGCCATCTGCTGCATGGCTGGCAAATAGTCAGCGGCTTCATTTACCCCTGCGCCATTAAACACGAAAGCACCCTCTTGTATGTGCACCGATTGCTGATGACCCGCCACCACTTTGACCTCGTTAGACGTTGAGATGACTGACATGCTCAAGGCTCGCCCTGGGAGATAAGGCTGCAATAAAAGGCGCTCAGGATTCGATAAATTTTTATTAATTTTAACTTTAAATTCAGATAGTTCTTTAATATTTTTAAAGTAGTAAGTAAACTCACAACCTGCGCCATCATCGGGCTTCACTACCCAACCATAAGTCAATGCATGGTCATACCAAGCCAAGTCTTGAAAAGCGTTCACTTGCTCAAGAAAAACAGAAGGGAGTACGGGAATTCCGGCTTGTTCGCAAAGATCAGTCATCCGTGATTTTGCACTGGTGTCACGTATCGCCTCAGCGCTGCATCCAATCCAGGATAAACCATCACGCTGCGCCATCTCGTGCATCTCAAACAAAATGCCCCCTGTTTCAGGCGCAATCACCCAGCAGGCATCAATGTCATGCGCTGATAATTGATTGTGCCAAACGGCATAGACATCGTCGCCCGCATGGACAGGCAGGCTTTGGGCATTCACAGGCACTGCAACGCGGCTGTCATGGCTAGTGATACAATCAACGCCCAGCGCAGATAAGTCTGCCAGCAGCGCATCACGCATCAACAGGCCTTCTTGCAACAGACTGGCAGGCAATACGTGTGATGCCAGTCCGCCAGCGCTGACATATTCACAGACCCAGATTTTCAAGCGAGATTTATTGTGCATATTATTCCCGTCATCGATTTGATGCATGGCCAAGTGGTACAAGCCATACAGGGGCAACGCCAGCATTACCGTCCGATTCAATCGCAATTGACGGACAGCGCTGCCCTGCTCGATGTCGTGGCTGCTATTTTACAAGTTTATACGTTTGACTGTCTGTATATTGCCGATTTAAATGCAATCACAGGCCACCCGCCCCATTTAAAACTAGTCCAACAAGCGATGGCAAGTTTTCCGTCTTTACAATGGTGGGTAGATGGAGGTTTTAACCACTCTGCATCCATGCAGCCTTGGCTAGATATTGGCGTCAGGCCCATCATTGCCAGTGAAACGGTTCCTGATATCGAAACTTATCAATCCATGCAAAAAACAGCGGCAGAAGGCGTGTTATCCCTCGACTTTTTTCAGGATGGGTTTCACGGTCCCGCCCGCCTTGAGACAGAGCCATCATTATGGACGCAACCCACTATACTGATGAGTTTACCCAAGGTGGGCGCCAACCAAGGGCCAGAGATAGAAAAAATGACGCTCATTAAACGCAAGCACCCACAACAGACACTTTACGCCGCGGGCGGAGTCCGGCATCAGGCTGATATACAGGCACTGGCAAACGCAGGCGCTGAAGGTGTATTAATTGCCAGCGCCTTACACCAGAAAAAAATCACAACGGCTGACCTGCGGTCTATAGCACCATAAAAAAACCGGCTTTAAGCCGGTTTTTTTATTTGGCGAAGCCTGGAAAAAATTATTCCAGGTTAGCGTGCAATGCGCGCATGCCTTCTTCTGTCAGGCCTTTAGCGTGAATCAGTTCAGAAATTGCACCTTCCAGGAATACCAGGGTGGACAACTCAAACTGACCGCCCATAGGCATGCCTTTTACCAGCGGGAAGCTGTCGTCCTGACCGATTTGAATCACCAGGTCAGCTACGTCTGCCATTGCAGATGTTTTCTTCATGGAGATGACAACCAGTTTAGCGCCCACTTCTTTTGCTTTTTTCACAAATGGCAACAAGGTTGCAGTACCGCCGGAACCAGAAACCAATACCAGCAAGTCACCTTTTTTGATCGCTGGAGTAACGACTTCACCAATCATGTATACACTGTAGCCAGAGTGAACCAGGCGCATGGCAAAGAAACGTGAAACCAGCAGGGAGCGGCCAGCACCACCAATAAATGTAGAACCTGCTTCTTCCACCAGCTTGAGTAATTCAGCGGCTTTTGATTTATCAGTCACATCCAGAATACGCTTCAGGTTATCCAGAATAAATTGTTGATGATCCATTTTTTAATCCTGTGTAAACAAAAATAATTGAATAAAAAACCCGACACATTGCTGAGTCGGGTTTTTTGTTTCGCTGATCAATAATTACTTATTGATGCTTAAATGAATTAAGCGTGAGCGATAGCAGTGATTTCTGCAGCAGCAGCAGCTGGGTCAGCAGCGCCGTAGATAGCAGCACCAGCAACGATGATAGTCGCGCCAGCGTCACGTACTTGAGCAGCTGTAGCAGCTTTAACGCCACCAGCAACAGAGATGTCAACACCCAGGTTCAAACCAGCAACAGCAGCCAGGTCAGCAAATGGAGTTTGACCAGCAGCTTGTTGGTCCAAACCAGTGTGGATACCGATGATGTGAGCACCAGCAGCAGCAACTTCTTTAGTACGAGCAACTTTGTCTTCAACGCTGATCAGGTCAACTTGAGCTTTTTTGCCGTATTTGTTAGCAGCTTTGATTACGCCTTTGATTGTACCGATGTCGGATACGCCCAAAACTACGCAGATGTCAGCACCAGCTTTGTAGAATGGCTCAGACTCGTACTCACCAGCGTCCATAGTTTTCAGGTCAACCAGGATCTTGTTGTTTGGGAACTTAGCGCGCAAAGTTTCCAGCAATTTGATACCGTTGTGCTTGATGCATGGTGTACCGATTTCCAGAATGTCAACGTGTGGAGCAACTTTTTCTGCCAAAGCGATAGTTGCGTCGAAATCCAATGAGTCTAATGCCATTTGAGTTAATGCCATGTTTTTCTCCAAAAATTAAAATTTAAATGCTATTGCTAGCGTACTACCAATTCAAGCTGGTCGCCCATAGTAAGCTCGCAGCCAAAATAAGTCAATGTTGCAGGCCGATTTGTACCTGACTTAAAAGTCAAACGGGCAGGTTCCTGCCCGTTTGCATTATCGCAGTGCGATATTACAGTTTTGCGGCTAAAGCGTCTTCCAGTTTTTTCTGGTCAGCCACGAAACCACGAATACCTTCTGCCAGCTTTTCAGTCGCCATCGCGTCCTGGTTCAACTGGAAGCGGAACTCTTCTTCAGTCATTTTTGCTGGAACTTCTTTAGTTTTGCCACCGTCTTTCAACACTTGAGCCAATGTACCTTCTGTGGCTGCCAACTCTTGCAGCAAGTTTGGGGACACGGTCAGGCGGTCACAACCAGCCAGGGCGATCAGCTCGCCTGTGTTACGGAAAGAAGCACCCATCACCACGGTTTTGTAACCGTGTTCTTTGTAGTACTGGTAGATAGCACGTACGGAAACAACACCTGGGTCAGTTTCTTGTGTGTATTCAGTGCCTGGGTTTTTCGCTTTGTACCAGTCCAGGATACGGCCCACGAATGGGGAAATCAGGAACACGCCAGCTTCAGCACACGCACGCGCTTGACCGAAACCGAACAGCAAAGTCAGGTTACACTGAATGCCTTCTTTTTCCAGTTGCTCACCGGCTTTGATACCTTCCCAGGTAGAAGCCAGTTTGATCAGTACGCGCTCTTTGCTGATGCCAGACTCTTCGTACAATTTGATCAGCTTGCGGCCTTTAGCAATCATCGCGTCGATGTTGAAAGACAGACGTGCATCTACTTCTGTAGAGATACGGCCTGGAACCACTTTAGTGATTTCAGCACCAATCAACACTGCCAGTTTGTCAGCAGCGTTTTCGATTTGTTGTTCTTTGGAACCACCTTGTGCTTTTGCATAAGCAATGGCAGTCTCAATCAATGGTGCGTATTCTGGGATTTGGCTGGCTTTCAATACCAGAGATGGGTTTGTGGTTGCATCCACAGGTTTAACACTTTTGATTGCTTCAACGTCACCAGTGTCAGCCACGATGGTTGTCATTGCTTTCAACTGATCTAATAAATTCGCCATTCGATTGCTCCTATAAATTGCAATTATCGTTTACGTATAGTTATACATAGAAACCTCCAACATTATAACTGAATTTATTTGAGTTAGTTAAGCGTCGTTTACACATTCTAGCTGGCCGCCCGCTTGCAAAGGCGCGAGCTTACAAGCTCTTTTATTGATTAAAATCAAACAATTGCCCACACAAAAGCCGCCACTTTTGCCGCTTTTGACTTTTCAATTACCCCCTTTTCGGGCACAATTCACCTTTTTTGCAAGTGATTAATCAGTTGGGCATATGGGTTCTGTCACCTCTTTAAACAAAGAACAAAACCAGACTCGCTTCGCACAATTACCTGTTGACTGGTATCTGCACCCGGAAATCTACGCGCTAGAGCAAACACACCTGTTCGCCAGGCTTCCACAATACCTCGGTCACGAACGCATGATCCCCAATGCTGGCGACTACCGTACCCTGGACTGGATGCATCACGCTACTGCACTCGTGAACCAGCATGGCAAGCCACAACTCATCAGCAACATCTGCCGTCACCGCCAGGCGGTGATGCTTAATGGTCAGGGCAACACACAACACATTGTGTGCCCACTGCATCGCTGGACCTATGACCTCAATGGCCAGTTACTAGGTGCGCCGCATTTTGAACAAAACCCTTGCCTGCATCTTGAAACACAGCCTTTAACTGAATGGCAAGGCTTGCTGTTTAAAGCCAATGAACAGACGGCCAGACAAAAAGGCCTGGATATCGCGCAAATACTCAAACAGCTGGGCTGCAAGCAAGACTTTGACTTTACTGGCTACCACTTTGATTCTGCGATCGTCGACCACTATGACTTCAACTGGAAAACCTTTATTGAGGTCTATCTGGAAGACTACCACGTTGGCCCGTTTCACCCAGGCCTGAACCAGTTTGTCGATTGTGGTGAGCTCAACTGGGAGTTTGGCGAGCATTACAGCGTGCAAACCGTCGGTTACAAGCCCTTACCCGATTACAGCCTCTCCCCTGCTTACAAACAGTGGCAACAGGCAGTGACTGATTATCAGCAAGGCAGCGCCCCAAAATACGGCGCGATCTGGTTTGTGCTCTACCCTTTTCTGATGATTGAATGGTATCCAAACGTGCTGGTCGTCTCGCACATTATTCCCACCGGCATTGAATCTTGCAAGAATGTGGTTGAGTTTTACTACCCGGAAGATATTGCCCTGTTTGAGCGCGAATATATCCAGGCCCAACAGGCGGCTTACTTTGAAACCGCCGTTGAAGACAAGGAAATCTGCCAGCGCATGCATGATGGCCGCAAAGGGCTGTTCATGCTGGGCAAAGATGAGCGCGGCCCTTACCAGCACCCGATGGAAACCGGGCTTGAGCATTTCCACCAGTGGTATCGCAACCAGATGGAAGCGCATATCCCGCTCCATTTGCAGCGCTAAGCCGTTTGTCCAAACCAGCACACCGCCGTCACTGGCACCCTGCACACTGGCACCCTGCACACTGGCACCCTGCACACTGGAAACTTGGCAGTTACTGGATGCTGCTGGCAGGCCTGGGGTTTGCCATCATGGGGGCTTTTGTGAAAGCAGGCTCGGCACGCTTTACCACCAGTGAGCTGGTTTTTTACCGCTCGGCCTTCGGCTTTGTGATGATCGCAGCGATTGTCTGCTGGCACCGCAAACCCCTGAAAACGCCATTGCTCGCGATGCAACTACGCAGAGCGGGCATAGGCTTCACTGCTTTGCTGCTGTTTTTTTATGCCATCGCGCATTTACCGCTGGCCACAGCAATCACGCTTAACTACACCTCACCCATGTTCCTGGCACTGCTCTCGCCATGGCTACTCACAGGTGAAAAATCCCTTACTCGTCAACAACGGCTGGGCTTGAATATATGCGTCGCAGGTGGATTCGCTGGTATTTGCCTGCTACTGCAACCCACACTTCACAGTGATCAACTGTTTGCTGGCGGCATCGGCCTGCTATCCGGCATAGGCGCTGCGCTGGCCTACGTTCACGTCAAACAGTTAGGCCTGCAAGGTGAGCCGGATTGGCGTACGGTGTTTTACTTTACGCTAGTTTGCACGCTAGCCAGTGGCGGCTGGATGCTGATAGACCATATGACCGCCCTGCGCTGGCAGGATCTGCCATTATTAACAGGCTTGGGGCTATCGGCCACATTGAGCCAACTGGCGCTGACGCGCGCTTACCGCACCGGCAACACCTTGACGGTGGCTAGCCTGGCCTATAGTACAGTCGTGTTTGCGACCTTGATTGGCATGATTGTCTGGGGAGAAACCTTAAGTTTGCACGAGATTGCCGGGATGTTGCTCATCGCAGCTTTTGGCATATTGAGTACACGCAGCAAGCAATAAACCCCTCCTTGAGCCAATCTCTAGGCGCCAATACTTGGGGCCAATAAAAAAGTCATTCTGAAGTGAAGAATGACTTTCTTAAGCAGAACCGGTGCCTGAATTAAATCCTCAAGGCTCCAGCAAGCCACAGCGCATGGCAATCAGTGCAATCTCGGCTGAGTTTTGTGCATTGAGTTTTTGTTTGATGTTGTATAAATGCGTACCTACAGTGCGCGGGCTTAAAAACAAGGTTTCGGCAATTTCATTGGTCGACTTGCCGCGCGCCAAAGACATAAATACTTCAAACTCGCGTTCGCTCAATACATCCACCGGATTCTGCTCGCCAGACAATTGCTGAATGGCCATTTGCTGTGCCACGCTGGCTTCGATGTATTTTTTGCCTTGCGCCACACTGCGGATGGCTTTAATCAGCTCTTCGGCTGCACTCCGCTTGGTCACATAGCCCATGGCCCCGGCATTGAGGACACGCTTGGGATGCACGGAGTCTTCGTGCGCGGAAAGCACCAGAATACGGGCATGATTGTCTTTAGCCAGAATCCGTTCAATGGCCTCCATCCCGCCTATGCCTGGCATGGTGATATCCATCACCACGACTTGCGGATGATGCTCAACATAGGCTTTGATTGCGGCCTCGCCGCTTTCAGCCTCGGCAATCACCTTAATTTCCTGGTCTGATTCCAGCAGCATTTTAAAGCCCATCCTGACCACCGCATGGTCATCTACCAGCATCACACTAATCACGCTTGTTTCTCCCTTTTCTCTTATGCTGGTTGTATAGGCAACCGAATTTCCAGGGTGGTTCCACGACCGGCATCCGGTTGTGAAA
>CAKZJM010000113.1 GCA_936943315.1 uncultured Methylophilus sp.
CAAAGACGAGCGGTCGCGTACCGCACGCACAGTGGCCATCACGGTGATGATCGTCTTGTGCGTCTCGGCCTTTATCGGCGACAAAATCCTCGATTTCTTTGGCATCACCATCCCCTCTTTCCAGGTCGGCGGTGGCATTCTGCTGCTGTTAATAGCTATTTCAATGATGCATGGCAAACAGAGCGCCACACGCCAAACGCCTGAAGAAGCCCAAGACTTAAGCGAACGCGAAGTGATTGCGATTGTGCCCCTCAGCATCCCACTGCTTGCTGGCCCTGGTGCCATCTCCAGCATGATCCTGACGGCGCAACAGCATCCCGGCTTTTGGGGTCACCTCAGCCTGGTGATCCCGATTGCGTTGATTTCATTGTTTATCTGGGGGTTGCTACAACTCGCAGATGGCATTACGCACTACCTGGGTAAAACCGGCATCAATATCGTCACACGGCTGATGGGCTTGATTCTGGCGGCCATGGCGGTGGAATTTATTGCGCATGGGTTATCTGGTCTCTTTCCGCAACTGATCACTGCTGCCTAGTGCCAAGGCAGGATAAATTATCCCTCCCCCAATCAATCACTTAGCGGTAAAATAGCGTTTTTAACGAAACCCGCCAATCTTGAATTCCACCGCTTCAAATCCATCCAAATCTTCCCATCACTGGAAACCAAACGTCACCGTTGCCGCGATTATTGAGCAGGGCGGCAAGTTTCTGCTGGTGGAAGAAACCACGGACCGCGGCAACCGCTTTAACCAGCCTGCTGGTCATTTGGAAGAAGGTGAAACGATTATCGCTGCGGCGATCCGCGAAACGCTGGAAGAAACGGCTTATGATTTCACCCCTGAGTCACTGGTCGGTATTTACCACTGGCAGCATCCCCTCAATGGCATCACCTATTTACGTTTTGCCTTTACCGGCAAGTTGGGCGCACATTATCCAGAACAGGCATTGGACGATGGCATACTGCGCACGGTGTGGAAAACGGAAGCAGACATTGCCGCTGAAGGCGAACTTATGCGTAGCCCGCAAGTGCTGTTGTGTGTGCAGGATTACCTGGCGGGCAAGCGTTATCCTTTAGATATTTTGAAGCATTTGGGCCAAGCATTATGAGTAAGCCACATGTCATCGTCGGGTTGTCCGGCGGTGTTGATTCCTCCGTCACGGCCTTGTTGTTGAAACAACAAGGGTATCAGGTCACCGGGTTGTTTATGAAAAACTGGGAAGACGATGATACCGATGAGTATTGTTCTTCGCGCCAGGACTTGATTGACGCTGTTTCGGCCGCGGATAGAATTGGTATCGACATTGAAACCGTGAATTTTAGCGCCGAGTATAAAGAGCGAGTGTTCGCTAACTTTTTACAGGAATACCAGGCTGGCCGTACGCCTAATCCGGATATTCTGTGTAATGCAGAAATCAAATTCAAGGCGTTTCTGGACCACGCCATGGGCATGGGCGCAGACCTGATTGCCACCGGCCACTATGCGCAGGTGCGTGAAAACCCGATTGAGCCTGGCAATTTTCAACTGCTCAAAGCGGATGACGGTAGCAAAGACCAGAGCTATTTTCTGTCCCGCCTGAACCAGGCCCAGCTTTCTAAAACACTGTTCCCGCTCGGCAAATACCTCAAACGTGAAGTGCGCGAAATTGCCCGCGAACACGGGCTGGCGAATGCCGAAAAAAAGGATTCCACCGGCATCTGTTTTATTGGTGAGCGCCCGTTCCAGGAGTTTTTGCAGCGTTACCTGCCACGCCACCCCGGCATCATGCGCACGCCTGAAGGCAAAGTGGTGGGTGAACATGAAGGCTTGATGTATTACACCATTGGTCAGCGCCAGGGCCTGAAAATTGGCGGTAGCCGCGAAAGCAACGGCGAGCCGTGGTTTGTCGCGGCCAAACATATGGCCGACAACGAGTTGATCGTGGTGCAAGGTCATGATCACCCCTTACTCAAGAGCGATGGCTTAACAGCCGGGCAGTTACACTGGATCAGCGGCAAAGAACCGCGCACCAATTGGGTGTATGCGGCCAAGACGCGTTACCGCCAGCCTGACGCCCCCTGTGAAGTGGATGCCGTAAATGAGGCAGAAGCGACTATTCGCTTTGGTCAGCATCAATGGGCAATCACGCCAGGCCAAAGTGTGGTGGTTTACGAGAGCAATGTGTGCCTGGGTGGCGGCATTATTACTGGCGCCATTTAACCACCTGCAAGGCATGGTTATTGCTTTTGCTTGCCTTATATAACGAAAACGAATCGCCAAGTGACGAGGAATGACACCTTATGGCCTATATTTTAAAAAATGAAGCAGGCACCATCATCGCAGCCAGTCCGGATACGCAAGTGACCCCTGACTGGGTAGAGGTAGAAAATACAAACGCCGAATATCTGGAATTTTTAGACAATGAGCTGAAAAAACACCATACATTCCGCGAAAGTGACATTCAACTGGCACGGGTACTCGAAGACCTGATCAGTATCCTGATTGACCGCAGCCTCATCAGTTTTACTGACTTCCCAAGTGCGGCACAAAAACGTTTGAACGAACGCCAAAGCCTGCGTCATAAAAACAAACTCAACTTGCTGGGCGATGACGATGTGACGCCGTTATAAGCATCACAACTCAAGTCCCTGAGGTAGTGCCCCTCCCTCCCAACGTTAATACGCGAGCTCGACAAAAAACTTGAGATTCCGGCCTGGCGCATACATGCCAAGCCCACCCAATGCCCCGCCGTCCAAGCGATATTCTTTGTTTGTCAGGTTTTCGGCTATCAAACGCATGCCAACAGTCGGCGTCGCTTGCCAATGTAGGCCTGCACTCCAG
Source organism: uncultured Methylophilus sp. (assembly GCA_936943315.1). Classification (GTDB taxonomy): domain Bacteria; phylum Pseudomonadota; class Gammaproteobacteria; order Burkholderiales; family Methylophilaceae; genus Methylophilus. Next base: position 2,822 of record CAKZJM010000113.1, read on the forward strand.
ATTTCATAACCATCCTGCGTACCAAAAGTATAGGCAGAAATGGCACTGCTACGGGTTGCAATCGCGCGCTCCCCCACTTTTCGATAGGTCACATTCACCTCTAATGTCTTTGTAACCTCTGCCCCAATATTAATATTCAATGTGTTTCCTGGAACGGTATACAGTGGCACGAACCGGGCGCCATCGAACAGGTTGCCGGTGACTCTTGAATAGGCGCCGCGCATAAACCATCCGTGATACTGCACAAAACTCTCGAACTCAACGCCATTCCGTCTCTCCCAGCCTGCTTGTGTAATGGTGCCATCACTGTTCTGGCGTAAAGATGACAGTAAATTCGACGTGTAAATATGATAGAAATTAAGCTTACTCGTCAGGCCAATGTCGGTGCCGATGAAATGAGGATTCTGATAACTGACACCCGCTTCGGTCGATTCAGAGGTCTGCGGTTGATAAACATCACCACAAATACCGGAGGCCGGTCCATTCGTCATGGTAATGCCCGGAATCGAGACGCTTGACTTTAAGCATCGACTGAATGGCCCCTGCGTAAAAAGCTCATCAATCAGCGGAGGACGAAAACCTTGTCCGTAATTGCTATACAAGGTGAGTTGCTGCTGGCTTGCGCGCGGAAAAAAATCATACGCAAGGCCCAAACTCCAGGTTTCCTGCTTGAATTCAACCTGATTGGACTGATGATAGGGCGCCAGTAGATCCAAGGTGCCACCAGCCGCTTCTATCAGGTACTTATCGTGCCGATATCCAGGCTTGATACTCACTTGCCCTAATTGAAAATGTGGCTGCACATAAAACGCATGGTAAGACTTTTTACCTGGCGGTGCCGAGGCATTAAAACCGTTTGGGTACTGGCTTTCTGTCGTACTATTGGGACGATCAAAAAGACGCTCTATTTCTCGCACACTTTCATTATATTGGTAGCCGATCAAAGCAGATATTTGACTATTGGCTGCTTTAAACAAGGTCGCAGTGTTACTCAAGTCCAGAGTTTTGGTTTCGTAGTTGTAGTAGTCAGTCATATTGCCGCAAGTATTTCTTGTGCACAGTGTATTCACTGATGGGAGACCTACCCTACTTGGCTCTATCGTGTCCTCTAGCCTGGTATGACCTCCGCCTGCAATCGCTTTAAGATGTATCCAAGGGTGATCTGGCGTATAAATAGCTGTTTGCGTCCAGCTAAAGTCGTTGATCGCACGGACCACATACCCGAATGTGCCAGGCTGCCCGCCAGTCGCATCATAAGGTTGCAAACCAGTATCGTCGAAGGAGACGAGCGAAGTGCTTAATTCCAAATCTTCACGAGGAAAAATCGAGACTTTGAGCAGCTGGGAGATAGATTCAATGGCAGAACTGTCCAGCTTACTACCGTTGGCCAGCGTGATGTTGTTGGATTGACGATTGGAATAATTGTACAGGAGATCAATGCGCTCATCGGGACGAGCGAAAAGCATGTAAGAACGCGAGTATTCATCATTATTATTGCCATATCCAAACTTGGCTTTAGCTCCCGCTGTTTGTCCAGGCTTGAGAAAATCGGACGCATTTTTAGTAGATGCGATAATGGTTCCGCCTAACGAACCAGAGCCACTGGTGATTTGCGGGCCACGCTGCACTTCAATACTCTTGAGTAATTCTGGCTCAACAAATGTGCCGCCCATACGATACTTTTCAAACCCCTTAGGTGCGCCATCTACTTTGACCATCACATCCTCATTGTCAGAGTAACCGCGAATGCTAAAGGTCATGCCACTGGCACGTGGCCCTCCTGTCACAGAAACCCCAGGGGCCGACCGGACGGCATCAAAAATATTACTGGGCTGAGTGCGTTGCAAGTGTTCTGAGGTAATGGTTGTGATTGATTGTGTCTGATCAATGCCAGACGCTTCTTTGACCCTATGACTTTTCACCGTCACTTCCGGCAAAGTATCAATCGCTTCGGATTCTTTTTTCGCGGTGCCCTGATCCTCGGATAAATGCGGTTGTGGCTGAGTGGATTCGGCATGCGGATTGGACGCTTCATCGGCACTAGCGATTCGCATCAAAAATACCCCAACACATATCCCCCAAAAGACCCGGCTTATCAGAAGATGAGCGGGCGCCAGGGCTTTTATCAACCAGCAACGATTGCTTTTGCAGCCTACATTGATCAAAACGGAGAGGTCACTCACCTGCTGCAAAGACGCTAAGCTTGCCATGATTTACTTTGATGATAGAGACGAAAGGTCAATAGAAACAAAGGGGCTGAACAGCCCCTTTGCGATGGACTGCTCACTTACATTAGGCGTTGCGTTTAGCTGCGCGGCGGGCTGAAAAAGCGAGTAGACCCAGGCCCAAAGCCATCATGCTGTAAGCCTCTGGCTCTGGCACAGGGGTGATCGCTGAGCTAGATACTGCCACGGTCGCCAGGGCTAACTGATCCAGGCTCATGCTGCTGCTAGCAGCATTAAACTGGAAGGTATATAGACTGGCGCCTGTCACACCCGTCCACTTCCAATAAGCTTCCTGCTCAAAAGATTCGCCAAAACCGCCAAAGTTACCTTGGGATGCGTTTAATTGAACAACAGAGGTGGCTGAAACACCGTTTAAAGTGGCCGTTGTACTTGAGATACTACCAAGGGTGCCTATCCGCAGATAAACATCAAATGTGCCGCCGGTCGTGCCACTCAAGGTAGCCGTAAACGCAGTGGGCAGTGCAAAGCTATAAATGTTGCCGCCTGTCAAAAATGCGGTGCCTGTGGTTTCCTGAACAGAAGCTGTTGTTGCGGCACTCAGTGCAACATCAGGACTGTTATCTGTCGTCGCATTGAAAATATTCCATTCCGCATATTGTGACGTCGTTGCAGAACCCCACGGCGTTGCGGTATCCCAAGTGGCAGAGGTCGCGAAAGCTGAACCGCTGAATGCCATGCCTAAAGTAAGTGCCAATACTGATAATTTCATGATTTAAATCTCCTCAACGCGCGCCTGTGCGCCTTCCTCTCGAAGGCCAGGGCGCTGCTTTTTAAATAAGTCTCACGGACCCACACCGTTGAGTATTTCAATCTCCATGCTTGATCAGCATGGTGTAAAAACTGAAATTGAGAATGAATTTGGCTATTTTTCTAGCGCAGGCTCAAAGTCAATCACATAGCGATATTGCTTGCCACAATCGATAATGACTTCTTTCTGCCCACGCTTTAACAAGCGGATATCCACTTTGATGCTGCCAAAACCGTCATGAGCCATCAGCTCGTCCAGTAGCTCTAGCAATCTTTTTTTGACAGGGGCATTACCAGCTTGCATAGTTTTATTCATCATGTGTTGTGTTTATTTTTTAAATGATAACAATTATCATTTACTTTATCAACAACAAGAAAGGCCAGGCAGTGCGTAAAGAATGGTTAACGTAAAAATGAGGGATGCAAAAAAGGAGGGGGCCGCCCAGAAAACTTAAGCAGCTAAAAAACGGTATTGGCAAACAAGAGACAAAAGTGTGACGTGCTTAAGCAAAATGCCCGCTGGGGCGCGGGCATTTAAACTGATGGGTGCCGACACTTTAGGGTTGCGGCATGGTTTGCTTGAAGCTGGGGCGCTTGACCAAAACGCCATAATGTTTGGCAAGGTTTGGATACCTTTCTTGCCAGTATTTGCCTTCCCACTGAATATTTTTAAAACGCAAATCGATATATCCCAGCGCCGTGCCCAGGGCAATATCCGCCAGGCTGAAGGTCTCGTTCACACACCACTTCTTTTTTAACAGGTCATCATCCAGCGCGGCTAACCCGGCTGCAACCTTGGCAAACTGTTTTTCGATCCAGGCGGAAGATTGCTGCACTTCAGGTTTACGCTGTTCTTGCATCACCGCTACAGCCGCATCGCAAATGCCATCAGCCAGGGCTTCCCAGCGGCGCACTTTAATTTTGGCTGAATGATCCTGGGGAATCAGATGTGCAACAGGCGTACGGTGATCAAGATATTCAACAATCACCCGGGAATCATATAAAGTATCGCCATCATCCAGCACCAGCACAGGCACTTTGCCCAAGGGGTTAAACTGGCTCACCGGGCAATCAGGCGCTGACAGCACCACCTCCGTCAAGGTCATGTCCACATGTTTTTCGATGGCCACAATGCGCACCTTGCGCGCATAAGGGCTATTTACTGTATATAAAAGCTGCATAGTGTGATGTTAGCCAGAGGATTGATGTTTTTTTCCGAAAAAAATACCCCATGACGTTTATCGCATGTCCAACATCGCGTGTCTTGAGGTAGTTTTATTATAATAGCTTTTGGCATGGGCTTAGAATGGTCACATGCATAATTTTTAACCTTGCTGGCAATCAAATGACCACTTCCACGCTTTACCAACACCTGCCTGACTATTTAAACGAAGCCATCATTGCTGAGCAGGTGCGCACTGCACTGCAAGAAGACATAGGCGGTGGTGACCTCACCGCAGCTTTAATTCCAGCCGCAACTCCAGCGTCCGCCACCATCATCAGCCGCGAAGCAGCGGTGATTTGCGGCTGTGCCTGGTTTGAACAATGCTTTAAACAGCTGGACCCTGCCGTCACATTAACCTGGTTGGTTAAGGATGGGGATCACGTTGCCGCGAACCAGCCACTGGTTGAAATTCAGGGTGACGCACGCGCCATGCTCAGCGCTGAACGCCCCGCGCTCAACTTCCTGCAAACCCTGTCTGCCGTGGCCACCCACACCCGTCGATATGTGGATGCCATTGCCGGGTTACCGGCAAAGATTTTAGACACGCGTAAAACGTTACCTGGCTTGCGGCTGGCGCAAAAATACGCGGTGCTAACTGGCGGCGGTGCTAACCAGCGCCTGGCCCTTTACGATGGGATACTGATCAAGGAAAACCATATTGCCGCG
>CAKZJM010000114.1 GCA_936943315.1 uncultured Methylophilus sp.
CGGCTAACAGCACCGGCATGCACCTGATGGGTGTGATGCCGTCTGCAACCGGCATGCATGCACGCGCCATGCTCGAAGTGCCACGCAAAGCTTACCTGTTACTCAACATTGAGCCGGAACTGGATTGCCAGCATGCCGCACTGGCCAGTGCGGCCATGGCGAAAGCTGAGTGTGTGATTGCGCTGACTGCGTATAAGTCCTCAGCCCTTGAGAATGCCGATATCCTGTTACCGATCACACCGTTTACTGAAACATCGGGCACCTTCATGAGTATGGAAGGCCGTGTACAAAGCTTCCAGGCGGTTACACGTCCGTTGGGTGAGGCCCGCCCAGGCTGGAAAGTATTACGCGTGCTGGCCAATACGCTTGATTTACCCGGCTTTGACTTCAATAGTTCAGAAGACGTTAAAAATGCCGTCTTCAACGGCGAGAAACCTTCTGCAGTGGTCTGGCGTAGCCTGAACAACAACCTGAAAGAGCTGGTTGAAATTCAGGTGAACATCAAAAAAGAGGGGTTGCAGCGTATTGGTGAAGTCCCGCAATACGAGTTTGACCCGATTGTGCGCCGTTCTGCGCCTTTGCAAAAAACCAAATACAACATCCGGCCGATGGCGCGTATGCGTGCCGAACAACTGGCTGAACTTGGTTTAGCCGATGGTGATATTGTAGTGGCACGCCAGGATAAAGGCAGCGCAGTACTGAAGGTGCGTCTGGATAACCACGTTGCCAAAGGCTGCGTGCGTGTCGCCGCCGCGCATCCGCTGACGGCTGGACTGGGTGACCTCATGGGCGATATCACCATTGAAAAAGCCACTCCTGAACAAGTCGCTATTTACGAAAAACAACTGACCGAGATGGCATAACATGCAATTTTTTGCTGATTTTTTTGGTTCTTACTGGGCAGACGTACAACTGGTCGTATGGACGCTGATTAAGATTGTGGCGATTGTATTGCCACTGATGATTGGTGTGGCTTACCTGACACTGGCTGAGCGTAAGGTGATCGGCTACATGCAAGTGCGTATCGGGCCTAACCGTGTCGGCTATTTCGGTTTGTTACAACCACTGGCGGATGGCTTGAAACTGTTGTTCAAGGAAATTATCCTGCCAACGGCCTCTAATAAAGCCTTGTTCTTTATCGGCCCGGTGTTGGCGATTGCGCCGGCGTTCGCAGCCTGGGCGGTGATCCCGTTTGATGCCACCCTGGTGTTGGCAAATGTGGATGCCGGTTTACTCTACATCTTGGCCATGACATCGGTGGCGGTATACGGTGTAATCATTGCCGGTTGGGCCTCTAACTCCAAATATGCGTTCCTGGGCTCTTTGCGTTCTGCGGCACAGATTGTGTCTTATGAAATCGCCATGGGTTTTACGCTGGTTGGTGTACTCATGTGTGCCAATTCGCTCAACCTCGGCAAAATCGTCATGGGCCAAGAGGGCGGTTTCTGGCATTGGTATTTCTTGCCATTGTTCCCGCTGTTTGTGGTGTATTTCATCAGTGCTGTGGCTGAAACCAACCGTGCCCCGTTTGACGTGGCCGAAGGCGAGTCCGAAATTGTGGCCGGTTTCCATGTGGAATATTCAGGCATGGCGTTCGCCGTGTTTTTCCTGGCCGAATATGCCAACATGATGCTGGTATCCATGCTGGCAGCCTTGATGTTCCTGGGTGGCTGGTTGTCCCCTGTACCATTCCTGCCGGACAGCATCTTGTGGTTGCTAGCCAAAGTCGGCTTTTTGCTGTTCCTGTTCCTGTGGTTCCGTGCAACCTTCCCGCGTTACCGCTATGACCAGATCATGCGTCTGGGCTGGAAAGTGTTTATTCCCATCACGCTGGTTTGGATTATTGTGGTTGCGGCCATGATGCAAACCCAGTGGGCTTATCTGTTCCACTAATTTGAAAAACGCCTTGGCTCGGGAAACGCAGACATACAGAATTTGGAAACCTTACCATGTTGAACGCAATTAAAAACACATTGGGCAGTTTGATGTTATGGGAAATGCTGAAAGGCATGGCCCTGACCGGACGTTATTTCTTCGCCAAGAAAATTACGATCCAGTATCCCGAAGAGCGTACGCCGCAGTCTAACCGCTTTCGCGGGTTACACGCTTTGCGCCGCTACCCTAATGGGGAAGAGCGTTGCATTGCCTGCAAGTTGTGCGAAGCAGTGTGCCCAGCCTTGGCGATTACTATCGAATCAGAGCAGCGCGACGATGGCACCCGCCGCACCACACGCTACGATATTGATTTGACCAAATGTATTTTCTGCGGATTTTGTGAAGAATCCTGCCCGGTAGATAGCATTGTAGAAACCCGTATTTTTGATTATCACGGTGAGCAACGCGGCGACCTGCTTTATACCAAGCAGATGTTGCTGGAAGTCGGCGATAAATATGAGGCGCAAATTGCAGCAGACCGCGCCCAGGATAAAGTTTACAGATAAAACAGACAGATGAGCGTGTACCGATAAGGGCGATCAGGAAGAATCATGTTATTTACCGATATAGTTTTTTATGTGCTGGCAGCGATATTGCTGTTTTCCGGCATCCGGGTGATCACCACCCGCAACCCCGTGCATGCTGCCTTGTTCCTGGTGCTGGCGTTTTTTACCGCCGCCGGGATTTGGCTGTTGCTGGAAGCCGAATTCCTTGCCATTGCGCTTATCCTGGTTTACGTGGGCGCGGTCATGGTGCTGTTCCTGTTTGTGGTCATGATGCTGGATATTAACCTCGATAAATTACGCGAAGGCTTCTGGGAATACCTGCCCATGGCTGGCCTGATTGGGGTGCTCATGGTGGTTGAAATGACCATGGTGCTGGCTGAGAAAAACTTGCAGCCTACCAAAACAGTGGAACTACCTGCCAATTACAGTAATACGGCAGCGCTGGGCAAAGTCTTGTATACCGACTACCTGTTGCCATTTGAGCTTGCGGCGGTGGTGTTGCTGGTCGCCATGATTGCTGCCATTGTCTTGACCCTGCGCGAGCGCAAGGACAATAAATCCATGAATCCGGCCGAGCAGGTTAAAGTCAAGCGCAACGACAGGCTGCGCATTGTCTCCATGCCTGCAGAAGTAGAAGCGCCGGCACCGTCTACCGAGGAGAAAAAGTAATCATGGTCGGTTTGTCTCACTACCTGATTCTGGGTGCACTGATGTTTGCCATCAGCGTGATCGGTATTTTCCTTAATCGTAAAAATGTGATTATTTTGCTAATGGCCATTGAGCTGATGCTGCTGGCGGTCAATTTGAATTTCGTTGCTTTTTCACACTACCTGAACGATATCGCAGGACAGGTGTTCGTGTTTTTTATCCTGACCGTCGCTGCGGCTGAATCCGCCATCGGTCTGGCGATCCTGGTGGTATTGTTCCGTAATCTGCGTACCATCAACGTCGATGATCTGGATCAATTAAAAGGTTAAGCGTGATGACAATAAAACAAATCCTGATGTTGATTCCCGTGCTGCCTTTGCTGGCAGCCGCCGTGGTCGGTATTTTCCGCAATTACCTGCCGCGCTGGGCCGCCCATGTGCTGACCATTGCCGGTGTTGGCGCAGCCTTTGCGCTCTCAGCGTATATTTTTAAGCAGACCCTGAACGGTTTTACGCTTAACGAAGCCGTGTATACCTGGCTGAATTCAGGCAGTGTGCATTTTGAAGTCGGATTCCTGATTGATAACCTGAGCGCCATGATGATGGTCGTGGTGACCTTTGTCTCGCTCATGGTGCATATCTACACCATAGGCTACATGGAAGAAGATCCAGGCTATAGCCGCTTCTTCAGCTATATCTCGCTGTTTACCTTCTCCATGCTGATGCTGGTCATGAGCAACAACTTCATGCAGCTGTTCTTTGGCTGGGAAGCGGTTGGCCTAGTGTCTTACCTGCTGATTGGCTTCTGGTTTACGCGCCCAACCGCCATTTACGCCAACCTCAAAGCTTTCTTGGTTAACCGGGTAGGGGACTTTGGTTTTCTGCTAGGCATAGGCATGGTGCTGTATTACTTTGGCAGCCTCGATTACGCAACGGTCTTCCAGCATGCGCCTGAGCTTGCAGATACCCAGGTAAATCTGCTCGGCAATTGCCAATGGTCTTTAATGACCGTCACCTGTTTGCTGCTGTTTGTCGGTGCCATGGGTAAATCTGCCCAGGTGCCCTTGCATGTGTGGCTGCCGGATTCCATGGAAGGTCCAACACCGATTTCCGCCTTGATCCACGCGGCGACCATGGTGACCGCGGGCATCTTTATGGTGGCACGTATGTCGCCACTTTATGAGTTGTCGACTACTGCCTTGTCAACAGTGATGGTGATTGGTGCAATTACCGCTTTGTTTATGGGTTTCCTTGGCATTATCCAGAACGATATCAAACGGGTGGTGGCTTACTCCACCTTGTCGCAACTCGGCTACATGACGGTGGCACTCGGCGCTTCGGCGTATACAGTGGCCATTTTCCACCTGATGACGCACGCATTCTTTAAAGCGCTGTTGTTCCTCGGTGCGGGTTCTGTGATCATGGGCATGCACCATGACCAGGATATCCGCAACATGGGTAACCTGAAAAAATACCTGCCAATTACCTGGATTACCTCATTGATTGGCTCACTGGCCTTGATTGGGACGCCATTTTTTGCCGGCTTTTATTCCAAAGACAGCATTATTGAAGCCGTCGAGTTATCTCACATCCCAGGCAGCGGCTTTGCTTATTTTGCCGTAATTGTTGGTGTGTTTGTCACTGCATTCTACTCGTTCCGCCTCTACTTCCTGGTGTTTCATGGGGAGGAGAAATGGCGCCATGCCAAGCATGACGACCATGCGCATGCCGCACACCATGACCAGGCACACAAAGATGCGCATGATGACCACGCGCATGATGACCATGCACATGATGATGCACATCACCATGGTTTGGGCCCGAATGAGAATCCGCACGAGCCAGGCTGGGTGGTGACCTTGCCATTAGCCTTGCTGGCGATCCCGTCATTAGTGATAGGCTATATCGCGCTGGAACCGATGTTGTATGGCGACTTCTTCAAGAATGTGATTTTTGTCAACTCTGAAGCCCATCCTGCCATGGAACACCTGGCGCATCATTACCATGAATTCATGCACAGCCCAGCTGGTATGGCGATTCATGGCTTCGCGAGCCTGCCATTTTTCCTTGCGGCTTCAGGGGTGTTGCTGTCGTGGTTTTTCTACATGAAGCGGCCAGATATCCCTGCCGCCATCAAAGCCCGGTTTATCGTGATTTACAACGTGCTGGAAAACAAATACGGATTTGACAGCTTTAATGAAAAATTCTTTGCCGGTGGTTCACGCTGCCTGGGTAGCCTGTTGTGGAAGTTTGGTGACATCAGCCTGATTGATGGTGCCATGGTCAACGGCACCGCCAATACCATGGGCAAAATCGCGGCCAAAATACGCAACCTGCAATCCGGTTTAATTTATCACTACGCCTTTGCGATGATTATTGGCGTATTCCTCCTCATGACTTTCTTTATCAAAATTAACTAATGATGCAAGCCGACCTCACAAGTATTTCCTGGTTAAGTCTGGCCGTCTGGCTGCCGGTGTTTTCTGGCGTGCTGGTATTGTTGCTAGGCGGTGACCACAAGGCCACATTGACGCGTTGGCTGGCATTAGCAGGCAGCCTGGTCAGTTTTCTGGTGACGCTGCCGTTGTACACACAGTTTGATGTGCAGGATGGATTCTTCCAGTTTGAAGAGCTGTTGCCCTGGGTGCCAGCCTTTAACATGCATTATCACCTGGGCATCGACGGGTTCTCCATGCCACTGGTGTTACTGACCAGCTTTACGACCGTGATTGTGGTGTTGGCTGGCTGGGAAGTCATCACAAAGCACATTGCGCAATATATGGCTGCCTTCCTCATCATGAGCGGCATTATGATCGGTGTGTTTACTGCGCTGGATGCGATTCTGTATTACGTCTTCTGGGAAGCCATGCTGATCCCGATGTTCCTGGTGATTGGCGTGTGGGGTGGTCCGAACCGTGTGTATGCCACGATCAAGTTTTTCCTGTATACCTTGCTCGGTTCATTGCTGATGCTGGTGGCATTCATTTACCTGTATCACCAGACCGGCAGTTTTGAGCTGGCTGACTACTACCTGTTGCCATTAAGCCTGCAAGCGCAGATTTATATTTTCATAGCCTTTTTTATGGCCTTTGCGGTGAAGATCCCGATGTGGCCAGTACATACCTGGTTGCCCGATGCCCACGTGGAGGCCCCGACGGGAGGTTCCGTGGTGCTGGCTGCCATTGCACTGAAACTGGGGGGGTATAGTTTCCTGCGGTTTGCCATGCCGATTGCCCCGGATGCGGCGCATTACTTCAGTACTGCCATGATTACCTTGTCACTGATTGCGGTGGTGTATATCGCATTGGTGGCCCTGGTGCAAAAAGACATGAAGAAGTTGATTGCCTACTCTTCAATTTCGCACATGGGTTTTGTCACGCTCGGCTTCTTTATGTTCAGCCAGCTAGGATTAGAAGGCGCCTTAGTGCAAATGATCTCCCACGGCTTTATTTCATCCGCCATGTTCCTGAGTGTGGGCGTACTGTATGACCGTGTACACAGCCGCGAAATCTCCGCGTATGGCGGGGTGGTCAACAAAATGCCGGTCTTTGCCGCCTTTGCCGTGCTGTTTGCGATGGCGAACAGTGGCTTGCCAGGTACTTCTGGCTTTGTTGGCGAATTCATGGTGATTCTGGCTGCGGTTAAATTCAACTTCTGGGTGGCGTTCTTTGCAGCGACAACCCTGATTTTTGGGGCCGCTTATACCTTGTGGATGACCAAGCGCGTGTTCTTCGGCAATGTGACCAATCACCATGTGGCAGAGCTCAGTGACCTCAATAAACGTGAGTTCCTGATTCTGGGCATATTAGCGCTGCTGGTCATTGGTTTCGGCGTCTATCCGCAGCCCCTCACTGAGGTCATGCAGGCCACCAGTGCAGAATTCTTGAAACACATGGCGATTTCCAAATTGCCCGTCACAGGCTATTAAGGCAGGATTTTAAAAAATGGATAATATGCAATTCGATTTGCTCGCCCTGTTGCCGGAAATGGTTGTGCTGGGCATGGCCATGTTTATTTTGTTGCTGGATTTATTCATCCTGCCACAAAACCGTTTTATGATTTATGGCTTAAGCCAATTTACATTGTTTGCTGCTGCTTTTTTTACCTTTAAAACACATAATCCGGCAGTGGGCTTTGCGTTTTCGCATATGTTTATCGACGACACCCTGTCGGACGTAATCAAGCTCATGATGTACTTGAGCACCTCGCTGATACTGGTCTATACCCGCAAATATTTGCAGGACCGCAATCTGTATCGCGGTGAATTTTATGCCATGGTTCTATTCGGCCTGCTTGGTATGATGATCATGGTGTCAGGCCATAACCTGCTAACCATTTATATTGGCCTGGAACTGCTGTCACTGTGCTTGTATTCCCTGGTGGCGTTTGACCGCGATAATCCAAAAGCGTCTGAATCTGCCATGAAATATTTTGTATTGGGCGCGCTGGCCTCGGGCATGTTGCTGTACGGCATGAGCATGCTCTATGGCATGACAGGTAGCCTGGATGTCGGTGACATCGCCAATAGTTTGTTACAGCAGCACAAGAGCCCAGTGCTCATCATGGGCCTGGTATTTGTCGTGGCGGGAATTGCCTTCAAGTTTGGTGCAGTCCCGTTTCAGATG
>CAKZJM010000115.1 GCA_936943315.1 uncultured Methylophilus sp.
ATAAATGTGTCACAATTTGTCTAAGGCTAGAGACCAAGGCATTGGACATGTTTATTCCCGGTGATAAGGATGACCGCTTAGAACAGTGTGCGCGCGGTAAAGTTGCTCGGCCAGCATCACGCGCACCATACCATGAGGCATGGTCAATTTTGACAGGCTGAACAGCCATTGCGCCTGGGCTTTGAGTTGGGCATGCAAGCCATCAGCCCCGCCGATGACCAGCGAGACATCGCGCCCCATTTCCTGCCAGCTTTTCAGTTTTTCTGCCAGTTGCAAGGTGGTGACGGCCTGACCGCGCTCATCCAGGGCAACCAGGTAATCTTTACCTGCCACTTCCAGAATGCGTTTGGCTTCTGCTTCTTGCACCACTTCGCTGTTTTTGCCCGCAGCACGTTTATCCGGTTTGATTTCTATGATGCGTGTTTCGAGCTCCCGGGGCATACGCTTGAGGTATTCAGCACACGCTGACTCCACCCAATCGGGCATTTTGTGGCCGACAGAAATAATATTGAGCTTCATGAGGGATGCCCGACAAAATAAAACAGGAAGAATGGCTGCATTGCGCAGCCTTCAACATCCTGCATTAATGGGTACATGACAGGCTGTGCGTTTGGGATGACTTGCGTACTCTCCCGCTCGCACATGTGGCAAACAAGATGCTTTTAGGCCGCAGACGCTGCGCGGCGAGACTGTGACTCGCTCCACAGCTGTTCGATGTTGTAATAGGCACGCGTGGCAGGCACCATGACATGGACCACAATATCGCCCAAATCAACCAACACCCACTCCCCTTCTTTTTCGCCTTCAACCCCACGCGTATCCACGCCTTTTTCCTTGAGCTTTTCGCGCACGTTATCGGCAATCGCCTTGCACTGGCGGGTGGAGTTACCACTGGCGACAATCATGTAACTGGTCACTGCTGTCATGTGGCGCACGTCCATCACAGTGATATCAAATGCCTTGATATCTTCAAGCGCGTCTACCACCGCCAGTTTCATTTCTTCCAGCGGTAAAATATTATCTAAAGGTTGCATAGGTGTACTCAAATCAGGCCGCTTGCGCAGGAATATGGTTTTTTTGCTCAACGATACGGTTTTGCGCATCGACATAGACCAACTGCGGATGGTAATTGGAAAGTTCGGCTTCGGTATATTGCGAATAGCTGGCAATAATAATCAGGTCATCAGGATCTGCTTTGTGCGCTGCAGCGCCATTGACTGAAATGATCCCGGAATGACGCTCAGCACGGATGGCGTAAGTCGTGAAACGCTCACCATTGTTGATGTTGTAAATCTGGATTTGCTCATACTCATGGATATTGGCAGCTTCCAGCAAAGCCTCGTCAATTGCACAGCTACCTTCATAGTGCAATTCGCTATGTGTTACTCGCACGCGATGCAGCTTTGATTTCAACATGGTTCTTTGCATTGCGTCCCTTCAGTCGAACTCCCGCTCGCGCGGAAAAGGTCGTAATTATAAAGTTATCAATGGCTTAGCGCAAAATAAATTTATAAAAACATGCCCTTATTTTCATGACACGCTGACTTCACAATTATCAATCAACCGCGTCTTACCCAACTTGGCAGCCACCAGAATCACCCAGTCCGTCGTCTGCGCATCCGGCAAGGTCAATGCCTGTTGACGCCGGATGTCTACATAATCTACCTGCCAGCCCTGCTGTTTCAACTCAACACCAGCCTGCTCACATAACCCGGCATAATCACGGCGACCGTCGAGCAAAGCCTGTTTGATGCGTAATAATTGCTGCTGCAATTGGGCTGCCTGATTTTTTTCTACTGCGCTTAAATAGCCATTTCGCGAGCTCATAGCCAACCCTGAAGGCTCACGCACGGTTTCACCGGCAACAATCTGAATATCAAAGTTGAGCTGGCGCACCAACGCGCGGATGACCATCAGTTGCTGGTAATCTTTTTTACCGAACACGGCCACTTGCGGCTTGACCATATTGAACAGCTTGGCCACCACCGTCGCCACACCGGCAAAGTGTCCGGGGCGGCTCGCGCCACACAAGTCATCAGCCAGGGGCGGTGGCTGGATGACCATCTGCTGGTGTAAATCGTGGCCATCAAAATCAGGATACATTTCCTCTACCGCTGGCGCAAACACCACATCCGCACCCACAGCTTCCAGCTTTTCGCAGTCCGCCTGCAAAGTGCGTGGATAACTGCCAAAATCCTCATTGGCGCCAAATTGCAACGGATTAACAAAAATGCTGACCACCACCAGATCGGCATGGTTTTTTGCCAGCGTCACTAACTGGCAATGCCCGGCATGCAAATTACCCATGGTCGGCACAAAACCGACACGCTGATGCGCGCGGCTATCGAGAAAAGCGCGCAACTCGCGCAAGGTGTGAAACAACTGCATGAATAACCGTGTAATCCGTCAAAAAGCTGAATGCTAGCAATATATCACAGGCCATCTTCCTCAAAGGGGAGACCGCACCACCAGCGCAACAATTGACAAGCAAGCCAGTCCACGCCTATAGTCACTTTTGCAATGTTGCTAACGATAATAATTGAGGGAACGAGTAATGAGTGTCATGTCTGAATTTAAACAGTTTGCGCTAAAAGGCAATGTCATGGATCTGGCCGTCGGTGTCATTATCGGTGGCGCGTTTGGCAAGATAGTTGACTCCATGGTCAACGACATCATCATGCCGGTGGTTGGCAAAATTTTTGGTGGCTTTGATTTCAGTAATTTATACGTCCCACTCAATGGCCAATCTGCCGACCTCGCGCTGGCAGAAGCCAAGAAACTGGGTGCTGTCCTCGCCTACGGCAACTTTATTACTATTGTGCTGAACTTCGTCATTTTGGCGTTTATTATTTTCCAAATGGTTAAATTCATGAACAGCCTGAAAGAAGCAGCCCCGCCGCCAGCCCCTGCGGCCACTCCAGAAGATATTGTATTGTTGCGCGAAATCCGCGACAGCCTGAAAAAATAATTCTTTAAGGCGGAAAACACAAAGGGCGCTACAGCGCCCTTTGTCATGATTGAATCCATAACTTAAGTCAGGTTAAGAATTCTGCCCTTGAATTTCCGACTTTAATGACTGGTTTGAATTAAAGATCAGCCGGATTAGGCTGCACTTCATACGTCTGGCCCGTGCTGGCATCCGAACCATCGTTATTCAAAAACACCACGACACTCACCTGGTCATCAATCAGATCAAGCTCAGTGGTTGGATAATAAGCACCCTGTGGATCTTTATTAATATTGTGGTAGTGCCAGATAGAAGCGACCACCCGTCCACTGTCTTTCAATTTCACATCTTCGGCCTTGGATGGCTCGCCGAGCAATGCCACCAATTGTGACCGATTTAGCTTACCTACTGCATTGACAAACCCCTGCTCGTCCTCAGGAAACTTGCCACCACTACCCTCTGCCAATGCCATCCCACTCACAGACAATAACGCGACTGCCAACCACCCGTTCAACCAAGTTTGTGCTCTCATCATCACTCTCCTTTTATATTGATACTGTGGCAATTAAAACGGCGATAGGTTCACTGAGCCATGCTAAACAGATTCGATGGGATACGCCTCTTCCGGCAGTTGTTCAACCAGCAATACATGCACTCGGCGGCTATCCGCGTGCACCACGGTGACGCTCAGGTTATCAATACGGATATGTTCACCACGCTTGGGCAAATGGCCAAAATGATTGACAACCAGCCCGCCTACGGTCGAAAACTCCTCGTCGCTAAATTCGGTGCCTATGGCTTCATTAAACTCAGGAATCTCGGTCAAAGCCTTGACACGGTATTTTCCGGGCTCTTGCAAGATAATATTGCCTTCACCTTCATCATCATCGTATTCATCTTCAATATCGCCGACAATTTGCTCAAGTACATCTTCAATGGTGACCATGCCCGCGACGCCACCGTATTCATCCACCACGATGGCAATGTGGTTGCGGTTGCTGCGAAACTCTTTGAGCAACACATTAAGGCGCTTGGACTCTGGAATAAACACCGCTGGGCGCAACATGTCGCGCAGCTCAAACGACTCATGGGCGTAATAACGCAATAAATCCTTGGCAAGCAAAATGCCAATCACATCGTTTTTATTATCTTCAATGACCGGGAAACGCGAGTGCGCTGTTTCAATCACAAACGGCAAAAAGGTATCGGGAGGCTGGGCAATATCGATCACGTCCATTTGTGACCGTGGGATCATGATATCCCTAACCTGCATTTCACTGACTTGCAGGACACCTTCAATCATGGCCAGCGAGTCGCCGTCCATCAGGTGATTTTCATAAGCCCCATGCAGCAACTCAACCAGTTGCTCGCGATCTTCTGGCTCGCGCAGAAGAAAATGGCTTAATCGTTCTAAAAGAGAGGGTTTGTGAGACAACTTATCCGGCTCTGAAGCCATATATACTGCTGAAAACAGCATCCTGTGTAACGTGATGACTTAAGCATACATTAAAAATGAGGGCGATGTCACCTTCAGGCCAGTAGACAGCCCATCTCGCGTATGAATTGTGGCATCCATGCTGGCAACAAGGGTATAAACAATTAAATTCTGATAAATTAACGCCTATGCTGAATCGCCTGCCCCCCAACCTCTCTCACCATCTTTCTCGTTTAAGCCACTCCATGGCGCTCAGGGTCGCGGCAGGGCTGATTGTGTTTTATTTCTTATTTGCCTGATTGTGTTTGTCTCCTGGCTTATGTAATAAAACCTGAATCTTTATAGTGCCTGTGGATTTAAAGGTTTTTCCAGAGACTCTTGATGGAACCCTGTATTCTCAACCAATGGTAAACACTTATTATTATTTACAAGTGAGCTTGTAATAGAGTTCTGAACTATGACTTTCTCAGAGTAGATTCAATGGTATAGGTGATTTGTGCCCGGTCTACTGATGAGGAATACTTTGAAAACCATTGCAAAGGTAGTAACCCCAAAAATCATATCCTGTCTAGATATGTAGCCTTTTTTGTGTATGTGTGATTTTCATCATTTTAATGCAGGGAGCA
>CAKZJM010000116.1 GCA_936943315.1 uncultured Methylophilus sp.
TACCGTTATGCCTCAAGGCCATTGCCCGCGCTCAAAAGTCTGGATGTGCAAGACCGTGTGATTTATTGCGGTGCGATGAGCAAAGTCATTTCGCCATCGCTGCGGCTGGCTTATCTGGTGATCCCGGAATCGCAAATCGCCCATATCGAATCGGTTTGCCAGATTTTTCAAAATGGCTGCCCATGGTCTACGCAGGCAACGGTCGCAGAATTTATCACTCAAGGCCATTTCTCGCGTCACCTCAAAAAAATGCGCACGCTCTACAAACAGCGGCGCGAGCAATTTGTGCAGGCGCTGCAAGAGACTTTTGGCAAAGAGATCCGCATTGAATTACAGGCAGGCGGGATGCATCTGGTTGTGCGGTTTAATAAAGATTACGATGACCAATACCTGGCGCGTCATTTGAATGAAGCGGGGCTGGCCGTGCATGCCTTGTCCGCTTGGGTCATGCAATATCCCTGCGGTCAGGGATTGATCATGAGTTTCACTAATGTGCATTCACTGGACTACGCCAGGGAGCTGGCGCAACGCATGAAGCATGTGGTGATCAGCGGTTGATGACAGTCAGCGCTATTTGTGGGGAGATAGTAAAAACAATATGTCCGAGTATTTTTCGGAGATTACTTGTCATAGCTCATATGCAGACAAAACCTTTCAAACTAAGCCCTAAAAAGCTGTTACATTCGAAGTGGACAGCAGTAAAGCCCATTAATAAAGAAAAGCATTTTATGGTGACCAAGATCATCATTCGAGATGAGGAAACGCAAGTGATAGAGAACGTGGAAATTGAAGCGGTGATGACCGGGCGGGTGCAGGTGATTGACTGGCACACACTAGAAAACGCGGATGTTTGGAAGCAGGGGTGGGTGGCGTGAAAAACATTGCAGTCATAGGCGCTGGGATGGCAGGGTTATCTTGTAGCCAGGCATTGCAGCAGGCAGGCTATCTGGTGACGGTGTTTGAAAAGAGCCGTGGGCCGTCGGGACGGGTGTCTACGCGCCAAGGGGAAGGATGGCATTGTGACCATGGTGCGCAATACTTTACGGTGAGCCAGCCTCCTTTTGCGGCGCAGGTGCAAAAGTGGTTGCAGTTGGACGTGGTGGCTGAGTGGCATGGCCGCTTGTATGAGGCGGATGGCTCGGGTATCCGCCCCAAGCAGTCTGAAAAGAAACGTTATGTGGGGATGCCTAAAAATACCTGCCCGGCGCGGCACATGGCGCAATCTTTAACCGTTGAGCTAGAGCAGACCGTGCAGGAGATCCGCATGGTAGAGGGCAAGTGGCGGGTGCGTAGCAAAGAGCAGGAGGTCTATCCACAGGAGTTTGATAAAGTGGTGCTGGCGATTCCTGCCCCGCAGGCAGCGGCTTTGTTGGACGTGCATCCCGCTTTCAAGGCGTTGGCAGCAGGGGTGAAAATGCGCGGTTGCTGGGCGTTAATGGCGCGTTACCTTCAGCCACTTGCGCTACCGTTTGATGGTGTGTTTGTGAATGATGGCCCGCTCTCGTGGGTGGCGCGCGATAGTCATAAACCAGGCCGGTTGCAGGCGGATAGCCAGGTAAAAGACGTGTGGGTGCTGCATGCCAGCGGCGAGTGGTCTGAGGCTCACCTTGAAGATGAGCCTGAGGCTGTCGCACAAGAGATGTTGACGGCATTTTTGGCGCTTGGCGGTGCTCAGCCTGAGGCTTATAGCATACACCGCTGGCGCTATGCCGATTGTGCGGACTATTTGCAACAGGGCTTTGACTGGGATGCCAAACAACAGCTGGGTGTATGCGGTGACTGGCTGAATGGTGGTAAGGTCGAAGGGGCCTGGATGAGCGGCTACCTGCTTGCCCAAGCTATGATACAGGACTGTGAGCCTTGTGATTAATGGCTCTGGTGTTTGTATTCACCAGGCTTGGAGATCAACGCTAGCGGCACAAGATATTGGTGTTGATAAACGCCTCAAAAGCGTCGGCGGGCAACGGCTTGGAGAATAAATAGCCTTGCACTTCATCGCAGCCGGATTCTCGCAAGTGCTTGAGCATGGCTTCGTCTTCTACGCCTTCGGCGATCACATTCAGGTTGAGGGTATGCGCCATTTGCACAATCGCGCGCACAATGGCGGCGTCGTTGGGGTCGGTGTTGATGTCGCGCACAAAGGACTGGTCAATTTTGAGGCGGTCGATGTTGAATTTTTTCAGATAGGCCAGACTGGAATAGCCGGTGCCAAAATCGTCGATGGCGAGTTTTACGCCTAGTTTCTTTAAGGCATCCAGCTGGGCGAGCAAGTGGTCTATGTCTTCGAGCAACACCGATTCGGTGAGTTCAAGCTCCAGCAGTTGCGGGTTCATGCCGGTTTTTTCTAGCGCTTTGAGGATCACTTTAGCCAGATTGCCGCGGCGGAACTGCACTGCCGAGACGTTTACCGCAATACTGAGCGGCGGCAGGCCATTTTTTTGCCATTCCATGGCTTGCCTGCACGCCTCTTCAATAATCCATTCCCCCATTTCTACAATGAGGCCGGTTTGCTCGGCGATGCCTATAAATTGCGCAGGCGGCTGAATGCCGTTTTGCGGATGATGCCAGCGCACCAAGGCTTCGGCCCCGGTGATTTTGCCATTACAGAGGTTCATTTGCGGCTGGTAATGCAACTCAAACTGGTGATGGGCGAGGGCTTCGCGCAGGCCGTAGGCAATATTGAGGTAGTGCAGGCTGTCGGTATTCAGCTTTTCGGTAAAAAAGCGCGCCGTGTTGCGGCCTTCTTCTTTGGCTTGCGACATGGCTTTGCGCGCGCGGCCAAACAGTTTTTCAAAGTCGTTGCCGTCGTTGGGGTATACGGCCACGCCAATGGAGCAGGAGGTAGAAATATTGCTACCTGCAAAAGCAAACGGTGAAGAAATCTCATTGAGCAGGGTGTCAACCACCAGGCTGATCGATTCGTCATCCTGCATATTGTTGAGCAGGATAATGAACTCATCCCCACCATGACGGCAGATGCTGTCGGTGTCACGCAGACAGCTTTTGAGACGCTCGGCAAATAGCCGCAATAGCTTGTCGCCAGAGGCATAGCCTAGCGAGTCATTGAGAAACTTGAAGTTATCCAGGTTGAGCGCCAGCAGCCCGATCTTGCTATTGGCGGCAGTGGCAATTGAGACGGCGTTTTCAAGCCTGTCGCGGAACAGGGTGATATCGGGCAAGCCGGTGAGGGCGTCGTGTGAGGATAAATACTGGATTTCTTTTTGTGCGGATTTGAGGTCGCTGATGTCACTAAACGTGCCTACATAGTGGCTGACGACTCCGACCTCATTGCGCACTTCGGAAATTGACAGCCACTCCGGCAGGATTTCGCCATTTTTACGCCGGTTCCACACTTCGCCGCGCCAATGGCCAAAATTCTGGATGCTTTCCCACATGTTCTGGTAGAAGGCGGGTTCATGCAGGCCAGAGGATAAAATCCGGGGCGTTTTGCCTTTCACGTCTTCGAGCGTAAAGCCCAGCATTTTGGTAAACGCCGGGTTCACTGACAGAATCACGTGATCGACATCAGTCACCATGATGCCTTGCTCGCTGCCTTCGAACACTTTTTCGTATTGGCGCAGGCTTTCCTGGTATTTGTTGCGGTTGAGGACGATGCCGATAATCGACGAACCAATTTCAAGCAGCATGCGGTGGAACTGGCTGGGTTCGCGGTGCTCGAAACTCGAAAGTGCAAAAGTGCCTATGACTTTGCTCTCGGCAGAAAATATCGGGATAGACCAGCAAGCCTTGATATTGAATTCATAAGCGAGGTCGCGGATATCTGCCCAGCGGTCGTCGGTGAGGGTATTGCTGACGTACTGCACGGTTTGCTTGTAAATGACATTGCCGCAGGAGCCGCCACCGGGGCTAGGCCGCAGGCCGTTGGCACGCTTGATTTGCATAGGGGTGAGGCTGGGCGCGGCGTAAATATTCAACAGCTCATAGTTTTCATCCATGAGCATGACCGAGCTAAAAGCATTGGGTAGCAGACTTTCTGCCAGGCGGCAGGTCTGGGTGATCACTTCCATGTGATCGGCACCGCGCGCGATTGATTTAAGGATGGCGCGTTGCAGGTTAAGCAGTTGGGTTTGCTCTTCAATGGACAGCAGGCCACTGGGTGAGGGGCTGGTTTGTGATACCGATGACGCTGAAATGGTGTGAGTTGCGCTCAAAGGAATATCCAGTCTTCTATGAGAGTGATTGGTCTGTTAAGTAGTTTTCTCCTTTTGTGAAATGATGTCAATAGCCCGCGCTAGACTTCGTGCGCTGTTAACCGGGGCATGATCCATTTACGGAACATCAGCGGGGTAATCAGGGTGGTGATCACGCCCATCAAGACCAGTACCGAGAACAGGTCCTGGCCAATAAATCCACGGTCATACGCGATGCTGGCAATCACCAGCTCCATGACGCCACGGCCATTGAGGATAAAGCCGATGCCCAGCGCATCCGTTTTAGAGAGCCCTATGAGCCTGCCACCCAGCCAACCGGCTGCGATTTTAGTGGCGATGGACACGGCCAGCACCACGGCGACGAATGCGAACGAATCTATGATTTGTACCTTGAATTCGAGGCCCAGATAGGCAAAAAACACCGGTGCCAGAAAACCGCCGGTAATTGAGCTTAAAGTCAACTCAAGCTCTTTATAGCGTGAGGGCAGAAAAAACTTGCGGTCTATCATCAAGGCCCCAAAGAATGCCCCAATGACAAAGTGAAAGCCAAGCGCGGCACTCACCGAGCCAAATACCAATACCAGTAACAGTAGCAGGCCAAACAAGGCTTCATTGCCAATAAAAGCCACCAGTTTTTCCGACCATTGATCGATACGGACGCCTTTTTCTGTGACTTTCTCAATCACCAGGCTGACGCCGACGATGAGCAATATCAGCAAGATCAATTTGCTGCTGGCAGTGAAAATGGCGTGCCCGACGGCATGATAGGATTTTTGTTCCGGCAGGTTAAGAATCACGCCCAAGATGAGCAATGCAGCGACATCGTTAAAAATGGCGGTGGCCACCGAAAAGCGTGCAATGTTGGAGTCAAGGAGTTTGAAGCTTTGAAGGATGCTGATTGTGACCGGGAGTGCCGTGATGGAGACGCACAAGCCCAGGAAAATGGTGCGGTTGACATCGAAGCCAAAGCCCATGCCCACCAGAATGCCGCCAGTGAGGGGCAATAAAAATCCCAGCAAGGCAATGACCACCCCTTTGCCACGCATGGAGTCGACCACTTCTTTGAAGTTCATTTCTAACCCTGCTGAGAGCACAATCAAAAACACGGCGAACTCAGAAATGCCGGAAAGCGCGGGCGTAGGCGCCACCATGTTTAACAGGCTGGGGCCCAAAATCACGCCCTCCAGCATTTCGCCTATGATGGCAGGCTGGTTAAAGCGGCTGAAAATTTGGCCCAGCAGACGGGCCGTGACAATCAGGAAAAGCAGGGTCGTGAGTAATGGCATGTTGTTCTCTTTGTTTGACCATACATCCAGCAACATGGGGCGAGACTTTGCAATGCTGCTGTAGATACAGCACTGTATGTATATTGATCAAAGTGTAAATCATTTATGCCACGTTGTGGCATGACAGACTTGTAAAAAAAGCAGATTCACTCGGGATAACAGCTTGGGTTGGAAGTGAGTTGCGCCGGGTAAATCGCGCAGGGAGAGCAGGAGAGACGTGCACCTGCAAATGAATGGCCGCTATTTAAGTGTTGGTCAACACTTGTATCATTTCTTT
>CAKZJM010000117.1 GCA_936943315.1 uncultured Methylophilus sp.
TTCAGGTATTTCTCAGTGAGCATGGTAAACCCACGGCGGTTACTCAAGTCAGTGAGTTCATCCATGGTCGCCAGCTCAATTGCTGCCAATTCGTTTTCAACCATGACGGCCAGATCATTCAGGTCATCCATGTCTTTGCCCTCAAAGTCACGCGGTTGTGAGTCAATGAGACAAAGTGTGCCGATTTTAAAGCCGTCCGGCGTACAAATTGGTCTTCCTGCATAAAAGCGAATATTGGGATCACCCTTGACGAAGGGATTGTCGACAAATCGGTCATCTTTGGTGGCATCGTTGATGACTAAAATGTCGTCACCCAAAATGGCATGACCACAGAATGAAATGTCTCTTGAGGTTTCTTTGATTTCTAGGCCTACAGACGATTTGAACCATTGGCGTTCGCTGTCAACCAGGGTGACCAATGCAATCGGCACATTGAACATGCGCGTAGCCACTCTGGTAAGGCGATCAAACCGCTCTTCTTTTTCAGTATCCAGCAGGGCGAGGGCGCGCAACACGTGCAGACGCTCTACTTCATTTGCAGGAATGCCTGGTGCTCGCAAAGTAGTAATCCCCTAAAGTATGTAAGTTAAGAGCATAACGTAACTTTTTTGTTCCCTGCAAAAGAAAACGGCTGTTTTTATGGGTTAATACGTTGCATGGCGGCGCTTGGAGTTGTTGTATCCGGATTATGTTTGTAAGGTGGCGAGCTTCAGGCCAATAATGCCGGCAACAATACAGCCCAGGCTGATGACGCGCAGCAGGGAAACCGGCTCGTTAAAAAGCCAGATGCCCCCAATCACCGTGCCGACAGCGCCGATGCCCACCCACACCGCATAAGCCGTGCCTACCGGCAACTGTTTGACACATAGCCCTAGCAACCAGACACTGATGACCATGGCGAGAAGTGTCCAGAACGATGGCCAAAACTTGGTCAATCCCTCGGTATATTTGAGGCCAATCGCCCATGCTGTTTCAAATAAGCCCGCAATCATTAATATCAGCCAGGTCATGACATGCCTTTTATTGGTTGATTGAAAACATCATGCCAGTGTTCATGACTGGACGGCGGTTAAATCTGCTTCAGATAACCAACGCCATTCGCCCGCGGCCAGCGTTTCTGGCAACACCAGTTGCCCGATCTGGATACGCTTTAATCCTTCAACCCGGTTACCGATGGCTGCAATCATGCGTTTGACCTGGTGATATTTGCCTTCGGCCAGCGTCATGTGAATCACAGTATCACTCTGGCTTGTCACGGCCAAGGCCGCAATCGTCTCTTCTTCATCAATCAGTTTGACGCCCGACAGTAAGTGTTGCCGGTCTTCTTCACTCAGTGCGTGCTTGCAGGTGACTTCATATACTTTAGGCACATGGTGTTTGGGTGAACTGACTTTGTGAATAAACTGGCCATCGTCAGATAGTAAAATCAGGCCAGTGGTATCTTCATCCAGGCGGCCTATGCATTGAATGCCGCGCTCTACTAAGGGGGCAGGGAGCAAGGTGTAAATGGTCGGGTGAAACTGCGTTTTGTGCGTGCATTCATAATGCGCAGGTTTGTGCATCATCAGGTAGCTGTGCTCGTGGTATTGCCAGGCTTCGCCACTGACGGTGAAATGCAAGTTTTCATCGAGGGTGAATTTGGCGTCAGGGTCATCGCACATTTCACCGTTTACAGTCACTTCTTCGTTGACGATTAAAATCCGGCACATTTTGCGGGTGCCAAAGCCTTGCCTATGCAGAATACGTTCTAAGTCTAATGTTTTTGCCATGTCAGAATTATACGTGAATTGGGGCCGGGCCATGAGCTGAAGGCAGGCGAAGGCTTTCTCTCCGCGCCAAATGAGTCAACCGATCAATTGACGTATAATCCCGCCATGGCTTTCAAACACATCACTTCCCGCGATAATCCGGTCTTTAAACAATTGCGCAAACTGGTTGACCAGTCGCGTGAGCGCAAAAAAACAGCTTCTACCTTGCTGGAGGGCGTTCATCTGATTGAGGCTTACCTGCAAACATATGGTGAGCCGCGGCTGCTGATTATCCCGGAAGGGCAGAGCAGTGTAGAGGCAACGGGTTTGATCCAGCAATTGGCCGATGTGGATACCATGCTGCTGCCTACTTTGATGTTTGCCGAACTGGCTCCGGTTGCTTCCAGTAGCGGTGTGATGGCACTGGTAGACATTCCTGCGCCAGAAGTCCCTGAGTCAGCAGACTTTGCTTTGCTGATTGAAGATATCCAGGATCCAGGTAACCTGGGCAGCATGTTACGTACTGCGACGGCGGCAGGCGTGCAAGTTGCCTACCTGACCAAAGGCTGTACAGATGCGTGGTCTCCCAAGTCATTGCGAGGGGGGCAGGGGGCACAATTTGTGCTGCCAGTAGTAGAAGGGGTGGATGCGCTGGAGATCGTCAACCGGTTTGACGGCCACACGCTGGCGCTGACCATGCACGGTGAGAGCTTATACAAGCAAGCCTTGCATGCGCCGGTGCTATTTGCCGTGGGCAATGAAGGTGCGGGGATTTCGGCAGCGTTGCAATCAGCAGTGAATACCTGTGTCACCATCCCGATGGCGCATCATGGTACGTTGGCACTGGAGTCGCTGAATGCCGCAGCGGCCACCGCTGTGGCCTTGTTTGAATGCCAGCGCCAGCGCTTATCCCGCCTGGGCTAGTGCGTCACTTCGTGATCGTCATCTTCGTTAAATAAGGCCAGCGCTTCTTCTTCATCGACCACATAATGCTTGTGGCAAAAATCACACTGAATATCCACGCTGCCTTGCTCTTCAATAATACTGCGCACCTCGGCCAACCCCAGCATTTGCAGCATGTTGGTCACATTGCTGTGTGAGCAACTGCAAAACGCCTGAACTTCACGGCCACTAAATAAGCGTACTTCTTCTTCAACGAACAGGCGTTGCAACAGCGTCACCGCATCCAGATTGAGTAACTCCTGGTCGGTCACCGTGCCAGCCAAATGCTGCACGCGGTTCCAGCAATCCAGGTCATGTTCTTGTTGCTGCGGCAGCTTCTGTAACAGCAAACCGGCGGCCCGGTCGCCTTCTGCAGTCAGCCACAGGCGCGTATCAATTTGCTGTGAGCGCAGCATGTAGTTTTCGAGCATGCTGGCAATATTGTCCCCTTCGAGCGGAACAATCCCCTGATAAGGCTCACCTTCTTCGGGCATGAGGGTGATCACCAGTTGTCCCTGTGCCAACCAGTCAGTCAGATTGTCTCCATGCAATTCACCACTCACTTTGGCCGTGGCGCGAATATTGAGTCCAGAGGTGCACTCAACCACCAGCAATTGCAAGGTGCCCTGGCTTTGTAATTGCAAAATCAGCTTGCCCTGCATTTTAAGGGTGGCGGTCAGCAGCACACTGGCAGCGGTGAATTCGCCGATGACCTTTTTAAGGGCAGGCGGCAAAGTCTGGTGTTCAAGCGCAGTAAACAGGCTTTGGTCGAGCTGAACATGGTTGCCACGCACGGCGGATTGGTCAAAGATGAAGGGATGTAATTGGTCTGTAGTCATAGCCGATATTTTAACATTGAAGGCTAGGCTGTCTGATGGGCTAAATAAAAAAGCCCGCTTTTGGCGGGCTTTCATTCACAGCGAGTCTACCATTAGAAATGGTAATTCAAGGTTGCACGCGCATTGAGTGGTGCGCCAGGTGTGATGTTGTTATTGTTATGCGCATACAGCGCATAGTCTTTATTGGTCAGGTTTTCAATGTTGATTTGCGCATCCCACTGCGGACTCAGCTTGGCAAAAATCGCCGCATCGAAACGGGTGTAGCCTGGCAGCACTGTGCTTGCGCCTACGGTAGGTGTCGCAGCATACATTTCTGAGCGGCTGACCACGCCTAATGCAACAGCCCACATGTCGTTGATCTGGTATTTATTCCAAAGCGAAAAGGTGCGTGTAGGCGTCAGGGCTAAGTCTGCACCTTTATTAATGACGTTAGCTGCGTTTGCATTCGCCTGCCTTTCTGTAATTTCACCGTCTTGAAGTGTCAATGCACCCATGATCTGCCACTGGTCTGTAACCTTTCCAGAGGCCCCAAGCTCTACGCCCGTGGTTTCTTGGCCGTTCAGAAGGATCGAATTACCCGTGTTGGTCGGGTCTGCTGCCAATACATTCTCTCTTTCCAGTTTGAATACAGCCGCCGTTAATGCAAGATTAGAGGTCACGTCCCATTTGACGCCAATTTCTTTGTTAATGAATTTTTCTGGCTTAAAGCTTGCAGCAGTCACGGTTAAGCCGATGAGTTGGTCTCCTGCACGAGGTACATAAGAGGTGCTGTAGCTTGCATACAATGAGCTGTTTTCGCTAGGTTTGTAAATTAAACCTGCCCGTGGGGAAAGTAAGTTGTTAGAAGTATTAATATTCTGATTACTCACCAAATTGACAAAGTCAGTATCAATGTGGTCATGGCGTAACCCCACAATGGCCTGCCATTGCGGATTGAAGATGATTTGGTCTTGTAAGTACATACCCATGACGGTGAAGTCACTTTTCTGATCTCTTACTAAACGGTTGAAGTTCACTGGTGTAGCAAATGGGGACGATACGGAGACTGTGTTCGCAAAAGTACCATTGTCAGTGCTTGATCCTGTTGGTGCTGTGCGGTTGTTTGTGGTGTCTTGCACGTTGATTTCAACGCCACCTAACAATTTGTGTTCAACAGAACCTGTTTTAAGGGCGTAAGTGATATCTGTCTGATTGATCAAGTTTTCACGTTTGGTTGCATCTCTATATGCTGCCAAACTAAGCGTTCCGTTTGATCTCACTTCACTATTTGCAAATACGTTTTGATAGTACTTGTCATAGTAAGCCAGACGCGTACTGTTTTTGACTTGAATCCCATTATCAAAGGCATGACTGATGGCTGCATTAAATGCGACAGTTTCGGTTTCGGTGGGGCTTAATTTTGCGTTGCCAAAAAACTTGTCATAATCGTTGATGCGGTAAGGGCGGTTGTTCAGGTTGCTGTTGTCACTACCGATAAAAGACGGTACGCCGCGATCTGCAATCCGCTCATCTTTAAAGTACTCTGCGCTTAATACAATTTCAGTTTTATCATCAGGTTTGATGGTAAATGTAGGCGTCACGCCGTAACGTCGCAATTCAACGCCATCCCGATATGAATTAGAGTTTTCATACACCGCATTCAGTCTGAATGCCAGTTCTTCAGATAAGCCTTGGCCATAGTCAGCCGTGATGCGGCGGTGATCAAAGCTGCCATAACTCACACTCAGGTCTTTAACCGGGTCCCAGCCAGCTTTCTTGCTCACGCGGTTCACCACACCCCCTGCACCACCCCGGCCGAAAATCATGCCGTTCGCGCCTTTAAGCACCTCAATACGGTCAGTGTTATACAGGTCTCGATAGGTCTGGATATCATCCCGCAAACCATCTACAAACAGGTCGCCAGTGGTTTGGTTGCCACGTAATACCAGTTGGTCTCTGTTGCCTTCGCCTTGGGCAGCTTGTACGCCCGGCACATAGCGCACCGCATCAGCGATGCTTTGCATAGACTGGTCCTGCATAAAGTCACGCGTAATCACGGTAATGGCTTGTGGCACATTCACCAGCTCGGTGTCGGTTCTGGTCGCTGTGGTTGAGCGCTTAGCGTTGTAACCCTTGACCGGTTTGGTATCGCTATTCTTCTGGGCCTTGACCTCGACTTCTGGCAGTTCTACCGTCTCTTGCTCTGCGGCGCTCACTGTTGTCACCGATAGCATGGCGCTACTCAAAAATAGCCCAACGCCAAGCCAAATCGGGCGTGGTGTAAAAGTTCTCTTCATAATTTTCCCTGTTTGTTGCAAAACAATTGTTGTTTGAATATTTTTCGCGAATAATAACTTAACTGATAATGGTTATCAATTCGAATTTATCCCGATCACTTCATGTGGTGCTTTTTTAGATGGTCGTTTTTGCGGGGTTCGTTATCTGCCAGTGATCTATCGCCCAACGCCATAGATCACTCAGAGATAAGAAAGTGGGAAAAGGTTTTGGAAGAAACGGCAAAAAATGCAAAGCGTTGATCAGCGTGTCTTTGACATTGTCTTGTGGCAAGGCATTGGCCAGGGTTTGTTTACTGAGTTTTTGTCCCTGTTCATTCAATACCAGTGGAATATGGGCATAGACAGGAGTGGCATAGCCCAGCGATTTTTGCAGATATATTTGTCTGGTGGTTGATTGCAGCAGGTCAGCCCCACGCACCACATGCGTGACCCCTTGTAATGCGTCATCTACCACGACGGCGAGCTGATAGCTGAATAAACCATCCGCACGTTTAATGACAAAATCACCAATGTCTGTCGCCATCTGGTGTTGTTGATGACCTTGAATCGCATCTTCAAAACCGATCACTTCGTGTTCTGTTTTTAACCGCCAGGCCGCAGACATGCCCGGTTTTATCGGGAATGGTCTGCATGTGCCGGGATAAATGGCCCCTTCAATGCCCTGACGCGTGCTGGAGTCGGCGATTTCCTTGCGCGAACAGGTGCAAGGGTAGACCAGGTTTTGTTCACGCAGGCGGCTGAGGGCTTCTTCATATAACTCACTGCGCTGGCTTTGGTAGAGAATATCGCCGTCCCAGGCAAATCCGTAGCGCTTGAGTGTCGCGATAATGTCTTCACTGGCGCCTGGCACCTTGCGTGTCTGGTCTACATCTTCAATGCGTAGCAGCCACTGCCCGCCCTGGCTTTTTGCATCACAGTAACTGGCGACAGCGGCGACCAGCGAGCCAAAATGCAGCGGGCCGGTAGGCGAGGGGGCAAAACGACCAATGACCATCGTCAGTGTGTTTATTGGGTGGCGTAAGGCGGAATATGCCAGGCGACCAATTGATTGCCGCGTAATTGCAAATGGCAGGCCATGCGCTCTATGCCCTGGCTGGACACATCAAAGGTGTAGGTGCGGTGTAATTGCATGCGGCCATTGCCATCCCGCGCAAAACCGACGCGGGAACAAGCCACGGTCTCATCTAAAAATTGCAAATGGCAACGTTCTGCCAGCTGGCGTCCAATTTTAAGCGCAGTTTCACGCTTGGCAATCGAGTCTATCCAAAACCATGCACCCGCGACCAAAATGGTTAATAAAGCCCATTCAGCCATTGCTGTTCTCCGTTAAGACGATGCTGTATTTAGGTGTATGATGGTATTCAATCAGATTCAAATCAGTGTTCCTTACAATCAGTATGAGCTCAACCCGCGAAGCAGACGCCATTCACGCCTATTATAATTTATTGCACAGCAAGGGCGCGGATGCCGCCATTATGGCGCAACGAGATGCCTTGCTGGCAGAGCTTACTCCGCTTTTAGAAAACCTCGAGTGTACCAGTACTGATTATCGCCAGGCAGTGGATCACTGTCTTGAAGATAAACCGGCTGAACGCTGGCCAGAGCTGCTCACCATTATCCGTGAGTTTTATCCGTTTTGGCGTGGCGATGTCAAAGCCGTCATGCAATATGCGGATACAGTAGGATTTGAGTTGCATCCTATCGGCTGGCAACCGGCGGTGATTGACCTGCAATCAGTATGGCCTGCCTTGCAGTCTGAAAAGTTTGAGACCTCAGAATTATGGGCACTGAATGGTTATGTCAAAGCGCTGAAGTCCATGGATAACAAACAGGATATGGAAATTGAAATCCGTACCCGCATGGCCAAACTCATGCTGTTGCGACTGCGTGAGGCGCCCCTCTCCGAGAAGAATGCCTACCGGATTACGGCAGATGCCACTTTGCCACTCTTCAATCTTAAAAATACCCGCCACCTGTTTTTAAATGCGGTGCGTGAGTTTTATTACTTTTGGGCTGCCCATCCAGACGCGGTCGAAATGCTCAAGCAGTTACAACCGCCTGAAATCATCTAGCCTCCTCCCCGGCTGTAATTGCACTAAAAAAGTGCAATGCACTTTGTGTTGATCTTTTTTGGTGCAATTTCGGCATTGTCAAATGGCTACCTCCTTTAAAATCAACTAGATAAAAATGGTCTGATATTTGCTTTACATGTGCGCGCTAAAAATAGGCGCATCTATAAGGCGTGCCTCGCAGGCAAAACGCCAACTTTGAATATAAAAGATCATTCGGAGAGCGAAAATGGAAGCATTAGTGTCAGCTAATGACGTCTTGTTTGTATTGCTGGGAGCCATTATGGTGCTTGCAATGCATGCCGGTTTTGCATTTTTGGAAGTCGGCACAGTACGTCAAAAAAACCAGGTCAATGCGCTGGTTAAAATCATGGTGGATTTTGGTGTGTCAACCATCGCCTATTTTTTTATTGGTTACAGCATTGCCTACGGTATCAATTTTTTCAGCAGTGCAGACGTGCTGGCAGCAAAAAGCGGCTACGACCTCGTCAAATTCTTTTTCCTGTTAACCTTTGCGGCTGCGATTCCGGCGATTGTCTCTGGCGGGATTGCAGAACGTGCCAAGTTTAATCCGCAAATGGCGGCGACTTTTTTGATCGTGGGTTTTGTTTACCCATTTTTTGAAGGCATGGCCTGGAACAACCATTTTGGCTTGCAGGATTGGTTAAAAAGCAGCTTTGGCGCCAGCTTCCATGACTTTGCCGGTTCTGTGGTGGTGCATGCCATGGGTGGTTGGATCGCATTGGCGGCCGTCATCCTGCTGGGCGCGCGTAATGGCCGCTATACCAAAGATGGCAGACTGCATGCTTATCCTCCTTCTAACATCCCATTCCTGGCGTTAGGCGCGTGGATTCTCACTGTGGGCTGGTTTGGCTTTAACGTCATGTCTGCCCAGTCTATCCAGAACATCTCCGGCCTGGTCGCCGTGAATTCACTGATGGCATTGGTTGGCGGCACATTAACGGCCTTGGTATTAGGCAAAAACGATCCTGGCTTTGTGCACAACGGCCCGTTGGCTGGCCTGGTGGCCGTCTGTGCAGGGTCAGATATCATGCACCCGCTGGGCGCTTTGGTGACTGGCGCTGTGGCTGGCGCTTTATTTGTGTGGGCGTTTACCATGACCCAAAACCGCCTCAAAATTGATGACGTGCTGGGGGTGTGGCCCTTGCACGGTTTATGTGGTGCCTGGGGCGGCATCGCCGCGGGCATTTTTGGCTCTGCCAGCCTGGGCGGCATCGGCGGCGTCAGTGTGGTCAGCCAATTGTTGGGCACCCTGGCAGGTGTTGTCATTGCGTTGATAGGCGGTGCGATTGTCTATGGCGGATTGAAAAAGCTGGTCGGCATCCGCCTGGATAAGGAATCAGAATTTGATGGTGCGGATTTAAGCATACACAAGATTCCGTCGGTATCGGCTGATTGATATAGACTGAATAGTCGAGTCTGTCCAAGATTGATGACCAAAAGCCTGCCAAAATTTGGCAGGCTTTTTTTATGCTTTTTTACTAAATATGAACTAAGAATGCATATAGGTATCTTTAAAAGTATGACTCTGCCGTCAATTGCCACAGATTGATCCAGGATTGGATCGTGGTGAATACGCTGCAAATACTGTTTTTATCAATCCACTAAATATAAAGAGACAGGATGAGTATTTTTCTTTTACCCCAAAAAGTATGCGAATCATGTGGGCAGGTAT
>CAKZJM010000118.1 GCA_936943315.1 uncultured Methylophilus sp.
TTATTCCCATGAAGACCCAGGCTGGACGCATTCAGTGGGTGAAAATGACATCATACACAACGCAGGCGGTGCGGTCGGCGCCTGGGTCACGGATATTTTGCTCTCCCTGTTTGGTTTCTCCTCCTGGTGGTTTGTGGTGCTGGCTTTTTTCTTTGTCTGGTTGATGTATCAACGGTTGCACCTGGAGGCGCCTGAAAAGCACGAGTGGTGGTTGAATGGCGTTGGTTTTTCGCTGATGTTATTAGCTTCTGCGGCACTGGAGTCCGGGCATCTGGTGAGTTTACCGGCGGATTTTCCGCTCAAGCAGGGTGGTGTGATTGGCAGTGGTATCGATCATTTGTTGCGTAACATGTTTGGCTTTGCCGGGTCTACCATGTTGCTGCTGGTGTTGTTTGCCACCGCCTTCAGCTTGTTTACCGGCTGGTCACTGATTAGCATGAGTGAAAAACTGGGTGAATGGGTCATCCAGGGCTATCAATGGGCTCAGCTCAAATACCAGGACTGGCAAGACCGCAAAGTCGGACGCCAGGTGCTGCAAGCGCGGGAAGAGTTTGTGGAAGCCGAGCGTAAACGCATTGAAGACCGCAAGCCGGTAGAAATCACCGTGCCTGAAGTGGTGATTGAACCGAGTGAGCGCGTGGTGAAGGAAAAACAGGCGGTATTGTTTGAAGTGATTGAGCAGGAAGGCTTGCCGCCGTTGCATTTGCTGGATGCGCCTAACCAGTCTGTAGAGCTGCAATCTGCCGAAACGCTGGATTTCACTTCGCGCCTGATCGAACGCAAGCTCATGGATTTTGGCATTGAGGTTAAAGTCGTCACCGCACAACCTGGTCCGGTGATTACACGTTACGAGTTGGACCCCGCGCCTGGCGTTAAAGGCAGCCAGATCACTAACCTCTCGAAAGACCTGGCACGTGCCTTGTCCGTGATCAGTGTGCGCGTGGTGGAAACCATCCCTGGCAAAAGCTATATGGGCCTGGAGATTCCTAATCCCAAGCGTCAGATTGTATCCTTGACTGAAATCATGGGTAGCCAGGCGTATGCCGATTTGAATTCGCCGATTGCCATTGCCATGGGTAAAGATATTGCGGGCAAGCCGATTGTGGCTGACTTGGCGAAAATGCCGCATGTGCTGGTGGCAGGGACCACGGGTTCCGGTAAGTCGGTGGCGATTAACGCGCTGATTCTGAGCCTGCTGTATAAGTCTGAAGCCAGCCGTGTGCGCATGATCCTGATTGACCCGAAAATGCTTGAGCTGTCAGTGTATGAGGGCATCCCGCACTTGCTGGCGCCAGTGGTGACTGATATGCGCCAGGCGGCCAATGCGCTCAACTGGTGTGTGGCTGAGATGGAGCGCCGCTACAAACTGATGTCCACCTTGGGTGTGCGTAACCTGGCTGGCTATAACCAGAAAATTCAGGATGCCAAAAAACAGGGTCAGTCTATTCCACATCCTTTCAGCCTGACGCCGGATGAGCCGGAACCACTGGACGAAATGCCTTTGATTGTCGTCGTCATTGACGAGCTGGCTGACCTCATGATGGTGGTGGGCAAAAAGGTTGAAGAATTGATTGCTCGCCTGGCGCAAAAAGCGCGTGCGTCCGGTATCCACCTAGTGCTGGCCACGCAACGTCCTTCTGTAGATGTGATTACCGGCCTGATTAAAGCCAACGTGCCAACCAGGGTTGCGTTCCAGGTGTCGAGCAAAATTGACTCGCGAACCATTCTGGACCAGATGGGCGCCGAAACCTTGCTGGGACAGGGCGATATGCTCTATCTGCCACCGGGGAGCGGTTACCCGCAACGTATCCACGGTGCGTTTGTCAGCGATGGCGAAGTGCACAATGTGGTGAACTTCCTTAAGGCGCAAGGCGAACCAAACTACATTGAAGGTATTCTCACCAATGAGACCGAAGGCGGCGACATGGATAGCCTGGGCGGTGGGGATGCCAGTGCAGGCGGTGAAAAAGACCCACTTTATGATGAAGCCGTGGCCATCGTGCTCAAAACACGCCGGGCCTCGATTTCATCCGTACAACGTCAACTGCGCATTGGTTACAACCGTGCGGCCAGGTTGATAGAAGATATGGAACGTGCCGGACTGGTCTCTGCCATGCAAAGCAATGGCAACCGTGAGGTATTAGTGAAAGCCGGAGGAGACCATGAGTAACAGATGGACCAGGACGCTGCTCGCTGTATGCAGCCTGTGTGTGATGTCAACGGCATTTGCCGACGGTGTCGATGATTTAAAACAGTTCTACCAGAGTACGCAGGCCATGCGGGCCAATTTCAAGCAAACCGTGTTTGACCAAAAAGGCCGCAAGCTGCAAGAGGTCAATGGCACCATGCTCTTGCAGCGGCCCAACAAATTTCGCTGGGATTACCAAAAACCCTATGAGCAGCAGATTATCAGTGATGGCAAACAGGTGTTCCTGTTTGATGTTGACTTACAGCAAGTCACTGTACGCACGGTAGACAAAGTCTTAGGTACCAGCCCGGCCGCTTTGCTGGCTGGTGGGCCCAATGTGGAAGAAACGTTCCGCCTGAGCCGCCTGCTGGATTTTGAGGGCATGCAGCGTGTGCAGGCCAAGCCCAAGCAAAAAGACAGTGGTTTTCAGGTGGTGATTATTTCGTTTGACCACAGCAAACTGGCCGAAATGCGCCTGGTAGATGCGTTTGGGCAAAGCACACACATTATTTTTTCAAATGTGGAAGTGAATCCCAGCCTCAACACCAACCAGTTTCTGTTTTCGATTCCCAAAGGGGTGGATGTCGTTAGCGAATAAGCGCTCACGCATCAATCAACATGTCTTCCCTGTTTGAACCACAAACACCTTCTTCAGTCCCGCTGGCTGAGCAGTTACGCCCCAAGACGCTGGATGAGGTGGTCGGGCAAACCCATTTACTGGGTGAAGGCAAACCTTTGCGCCGCGCCTTTGAGTCTGGCAAGCTGCCCTCCATGATTTTGTGGGGGCCGCCAGGGGTAGGCAAAACCACCCTGGCCCGCCTGATTGCGCAAACGGCTGAGGCCGAGTTTGTGCCCTTGTCTGCAGTGCTTTCTGGCATTAAAGATATCCGTGAAGCTGTTGAGCGCGCCGAACTCACTTTGCAGCAAACTGGCCGCAATACCATTCTGTTTGTTGATGAAGTGCACCGGTTTAACAAAGGCCAGCAAGATGCGTTTTTGCCGTTTGTTGAAAGTGGCCTGATTACGTTTATTGGCGCCACGACTGAAAACCCCTCGTTTGAAGTCAACAGTG
>CAKZJM010000119.1 GCA_936943315.1 uncultured Methylophilus sp.
CTCATAATTGGTAGTCGTGTCTTTTTGTGTATTTTTTGGCGGTGCGGGTGGCGCAGCCGCTGCGCCAGCGTCGCCAGGGGCCTGTGCACCAGGGGCATTAATTGGCGCGGTTGAGTCGCCTGGAGGCTGGTTTGAAAGCGCACCAGGCACCGCACCGTTGCTACCACTGGCATTTTCTGACTCGTGGCTCTGCGCACTGCGGATCGCCATGTCGTCAGGCTTGGTATTCGGTTTATAAGATTCATTGGCCTGTTCAGTCATGGAGAAATCAATCTCGGCACTGGTTTCGGCGTGTACATTCTTGGCACCCACAATCGGGGTAATAATCGATTCAACGCGGCGGGCAATGCTGTTTTGCATATTCTCTACATACGCCATCTGCTCAGGATCCAAGCCGTTTTGTTTGAGTTTATTGGCATTGTCAGAAAGCAGGTTACCGTTCTGGTCGACCACTGTGACGTGATCGGCAGACAAATTAGGCACACTGCTGGCAACCAGGTGTACCACCGCTGCCACTTGCTGGCCATCGAGACGGCGGCCATTGTGCAAATTGAGTAAGACAGACGCTGTTGGATACTGCTGCTCACGCACAAACACGCTTGGTTTTGGAATAGCCAGGTGGATGCGGGCCGCCTGTACAGCAGAAATTGACTGGATACTACGCTCCAGCTCGCCTTCAAGGCCGCGCTGGAAGTTCACTTGCTCAACAAACTGGGAAACACCAAACTTCTGGTTTTCCAGCAATTCAAAACCGATATTTCCGCCTTTGGGTAATCCCTGTGCCGCCAGTTTCAAACGAACTTGATGCACCTGGTCAGCCGGGACCAGAATGGCATTTCCACCTTCTGCAAACTGGTAAGGAACATTCAGTTTATCGAGTTCTGCGACAATGGCTCCGCCATCCTTATCAGCAAAATTAGAAAACAGGACACGGTAATCCGGCTTCTGGCTCCACAGCCAAAAGACCACCATCACGGCCACCACAGCTGCAATCCCTGCCACCAGTAATAGCTTTTGCCCTAGTTGACCGAACATATTCGGCGCCCCTCTGGACTCTTCATTTGACGTAAGTAAGGCAGCATCAGCAGCCATCGGAAACCTCCATGTTTACTACTACGGTGCACCGGACATCCCTCATGTCTACGTGGGGTTCGGCACACCTCCTTAACTCGAATGCCTTTTCAGGACACTCTCACATGGGTCACATTATGCGCTCACTCCCTATTTTCAATTTGCCAAATAAGACGGATTAATGTTGCCTATTTTTCACAGCAGTCCACAGCGTCGAATGCTAAAGTGTCTACCATGACAATTAAGGGCGCACTGTGCCCGTGATGATGAAAGGAGACCACCATGAACGCAGGCGGTATTGATGCACAACGCATCTCGTCCATGCTGGCACAATTGCGTGCAGCAGCACAAAAACCCGAGGGCCTGGGTAGCAGCGCGATTGCTAACCCGGTGCAAAAAACTCCCGCAGCCAGCCCAACAAGCCAGGTAAGCTTTAGCGATGCGCTGAAGGCCTCGCTGGACCAGGTCAATAACATGCAGGTCAATGCAGAAAAAATGGGGCAGGATTTTGCCATGGGCAATGATAACGTCAGCCTGTCTGACGTCATGATTTCCGGCCAAAAAGCCAACATTGCCTTTCAGGCGACTGTCCAGGTGCGCAACAAGCTGGTGACTGCCTACCAGGACATGATGAATATGCAGGTATAGCCCTGCATGCACATCGCTTTTCTCCTGACTTAACACCGCTACATTTAAAACATTAAGGCTTTAAACCGCGGGCGGCTCCCTCACCTCGCCCTGCTCCAGCTGATACAACCAGGCCAGAATTTCTGCAATTGCCTGATATAACTGTGGCGGAATATGGGCATCCAGCTCTACCTGCATCAGCAGGCTTAACAATGCCTGTGATTCATGCACATAGACCTCATGCTCCTTCGCCAGGGCAATGATGCGATCAGCCAGCAACCCATTGCCTTTGGCCACCACCCTCGGCGCCAGGTCACCCGCTTCATAAGCGAGCGCCACCGCAGATTGGGTATAAACTTTATCGCGCCGCATATTGCTGCCTGTGTTGTGCTGTGTCAGCCTCTTCGCGGGCAATCTGCAACGAATCCAGTTTTAACCCTGCTGACTGTAAACTCATGGCTAACTGGCTACGGCTGGTTTGCATGGCCTTGAGCGATGTTGCCTCTGCAGACTGGATCCGCACGCTAAAGCGTCCATTCACCATGGCAATATTCACGGTCACGTCCCCGAGTCTTGGCAGATGCAGGGTCAAATCACTTTGCAGCGTGTTCAATGCCGGGTCCTGTGACGACTGCGGAGACGTTTCGCGCTCATTGACCTGCCATTGCATGCTTTGGCCAGGCCACACTTCGCCATGCCAGATGATGCGTTGCTGCTCCAGCACCTGTAGCTGTTGCGCCACCATTTCGGGCGGTGCGAAATTGGGTTTGTTTTGTGGCTCTTGCAGCAACTGGTGCCAGGGTCGGCTGCCTACGGTAGCCTCTTTTAAATGTGACTCATAAAACAATCCGGAGTGATCCATGGCATGTTTCAGATCTTGCGCCAGCACCTGTGGTTTTTGCGGGCTATGGCTGACCACGGCCTGCGCTTGTAAGGCCGGAGCCTGTTGCTGGAACTCCGAAGAGTTGATCCAGCGCTGCAAATGCTTGGCGGGGTTACTGAGCTCGACCAGGCTGGCAGCCGTTTTTGCCATGTCTTGCAGATGCTCACCCTGATCAGACTGCGACATGTCTGTCAGCAAGGCCGCTTCACCCATGCGCGACGGGCTGGCATTGGCTTGGCCTTGTTGCACACCCCATTTCACTTGCGGCAGCCCCTCTTTGCCTGCATGTTGCTGGGCGACACCCATAAACTGCATATTAAGCGTCTGCTGTTGGGCCAGGTAGGCAGGCAACTGCATTTGCACCATGACTGGCGCTTGATTAGGCAGTTGAATTTGAACTTTGAACTGGGCAAGCTCGGCACTATTGGCCGCGCCTGCTTCTTTCTGGACGATCAGGCCGGTAAATTGCAGGCCTGGCCGCATGCGCTCCCACAAAGGGGCTTCTGACTGCGTTCCTTCAACGGGTAAAATCGAAGAAACCGCGCGCAAGCTCTCTGTTTCACTGGCAATGAACCGTTGGGTGAGAACTTGCGGGATGGGTAACATCTAGGTCACATCCGGTGGAATACGCGCATGTAACTGCGCATCAAAAATCATATCTGTAATGCGGTGCATG
>CAKZJM010000120.1 GCA_936943315.1 uncultured Methylophilus sp.
GACCGCCTGCTGAATATAAGGTTGCGCCGCCCCTGTACACCACGCGACGGTCTGCACCTGCTTTTGAGGATCACCCAGCAATTGCGCCCTACGCCCTAATTTTTGGCTGATATATTCGCCCAGATCAGCCAATGTACTCGCTTGCGGCAACTGGGTCATGGGCAACATGTTTTTGTCATCAAGATAGCGGTCAATGGTCCACTCAAACACCTGAGCCAACTGCACGTTATTGCCCACTTCAGCATGCGCATCCAATGGCAAATGGTACGCCAGCAGATTCAGGTCATGCGTCAGCAACCGTTTGAGACGATTACGTTTAAGCCCCGTCACCTCAGCCGCTTCACCACGCCAGAAATACCCATGATGCACCAGAATGGCATCTGCGTCCGCTTCAATAGCCGCCTCGATCAAAGCCTGGCTGGCAGTGACACCGCTTACAATGCGCCGTACTTGTGGCCGCCCCTCCACTTGCAATCCATTCGGGCAATAATCTTGAAATTTGCCAACTTGTAAAAAATTGGCCAGCTCAGCAACAAGAAGATTCAATTCCATCTCTGACTCTCATATATACTAGTCATTTGTTAAGGCACTCATTTACTTTGCAATTATGCGACATCTTTGGACTATCTTCTCACAAGCCGTCACTGTTTGTTTGGGCATTTTGTTTGTCTTAAAATTATTTTATCCAAACGTGCTCTTGCAACCCAGCAACAAAACGCTGGTGATCAAGGAAACCGCGGCCAACAGTAGCGCAATCATCGCGAAAACCGGCTACCGGACTGCGGTGAGCAAAGCCATGCCCTCGGTGGTCAACATCTTTACCACGGCCCGCATCAGCCAGGATCCGCACCACGCCTTGAAGAATGACCCGCTGTTTCGCCACTTTTTTGGTGACGAAATGGAAGAGGAAGATGAACAGCCCGAGAATAGCCTGGGCAGTGGCGTGATTGTCAGTGCCGATGGCCTGATTTTAACTAACAACCATGTGATCAGCTCTGCCGACCAGATTGAAGTCGCCCTGAGTGACGGCAGCAAATCTTCGGCAACCGTGGTCGGCACTGACCCCGACACGGATTTGGCGGTACTCAAGATCGATCGCAAACACCTGCCTGCTATCACCTTTAGTAATAGCGACCAAATGAAGGTAGGCGATGTTGTGCTGGCGATTGGCAATCCATTCGGCGTGGGCCAGACTGTCACGCAGGGCATTATCAGCGCTCTGGGTCGCAACCATCTGGGCATTAACACTTTCGAAAACTTTATCCAGACCGACGCGTCCATCAACCCCGGCAATTCAGGCGGTGCGCTGATCGATGTCAACGGCAACCTGATCGGGATCAACAGCGCCATTTATTCACGCAACGGCGGCAGCATGGGGATTGGTTTCGCTATCCCGGTCAGCATTGCCAAACAGGTGATGGAACAAATTACGTTCAACGGCTCGGTGACCCGTGGCTGGATAGGCATTGAAGCCCAAGACATCACACCGGAACTGGCTGAGTCCTTTAACTTGAAAACAGCCAACGGCTCGCTCATTGCCGGAGTATTGCTGGACAGCCCGGCGGACCGCGCAGGTTTGCGCCCTGGGGATATCCTGGTGGCGATTGACGACAAACCGGTGGCCGACAGTCAATCCATGCTGAACATCATTGCCATGCTCAAGCCACGCGACAAAGCAACGTTATCTATCATCCGTGCAGGCAAAAAAGTGAACATTGCACTGGTCGTAGGTAAGCGCCCACTCCCAAACAAGATACCGCAATAATCAGGTGGCGGCAGAATCGCTGGCTGTCACTTGCGGTAGCCAGCGCACAACCAGCAGGCCCAGCTCATAAAGCAACCATAGCGGGATTGCCAGCATGCACTGGGACACAATATCCGGTGGCGTAAAAATGGCCCCGAGCACAAACGCCCCGACAATCACATAAGAGCGTGACTCTTTTAGCTGCGCCAGCGTCACCCAGCCCATGAGTGCCATGAGCACCACCGCAATCGGCACTTCA